>NZ_CP063786.1 GCF_025860405.1 Tolypothrix sp. PCC 7712
CTCCATGAGCCAGAACAATTGCTTGCGCGATCGCTAATCCCAATCCAGATCCACCAGTACGACGCGAGCGATCGCTATTCACTCGATAAAAACGGTCAAAAATCCGCTTTTGCTCGTGCGATGCAATACCAATACCTGTATCTTGAACTTCAATTACAGCATTACCGTTGCTGCGTTTGAGGATAACAGTTACATAACCGCCAGCAGGGGTATATTGAATAGCATTAGCAATTAGATTAGAAAGCACACGCAACAGTTGATCTTCATCTCCCATCACGTATAAAAGCTCTTGGCATAACACCAAAGATGTTAGTTGCAAAGAAGCCGCAGCTGCTAACGCTGAAAATTCTTCTATTAGGTCATTAATCAAAATATTCAGACAGCAATGTACTTGTTGTGTCGCCAGCGTTTGCTGTTCCAACCGAGACAGTAACAGCATATCCTGAACTAGTTCAGCTAGTCGATGATTCTGACGTTGAATAGATGCCAAAACATCTCGCGCCTCCTCAGACAGATACTCCATATCAAATAAAGTTTCTACCGTTGCATTAATCGCTGCAAGAGGAGTACGCAACTCATGAGAAGCATCAGACGTAAACTGTTGCATTTGTTTATACGACCTGTCAATTGGTCGCATTGCTAACCCTGCCAGCCACCAACTAGAACCACCAACTAACAATACCGTAATTGGCAATCCCACGGCCAAAATTAATTTCAAAGCAGCGAGACGATTATCAAGGTCATTGAGATTGCGCCCTACCTGAATATAGCCCCAATCTTGATTATCCTGAGTGTGCAGCAGTAGAGACTTTTGACTGTAACGATTGCCTTGCAAGTCTTTGACTGTTTGCCACACTTGGGTTTGCACAGTCGGTGGCAATTCATCAGGTTGGAAACCTGCCACTGCAATTAACCGTCCTGAACCATCGACAAAACGGATGTAATATTGCTTATCTTTATATACAGTACTAAAAATGCCGTGTTCATTATGGGTGCTTTGACTGTGACTCAGGATATTTTGGGTAGGACAACTGGACTCAGCTAAACAAATATTTGGTAAAACCTGCTGGAAAACTAGCTCTGTAATACCAGGTTGTTTCAAATTCGGTTCAATTACATCATGTAGTGTACCTGCTACCGATTCCAGTTCCCGGTTGATAGAAGCCACATAAGCATCAATGATTACTTTGTAAACCACAAAACCGCATAAGGATAGAATCAGAGCCATAACTACCGCATACCAGGTAGCCAATTGCCAGCGAGTCTTACGAAATAGTCGAATCTGCATTGCCAGGATTGAAACGATAGCCCATACTAGGGACAGTTTCGATTAGCCCATCACAACCATATTCCGATAATTTGCGTCGCAAAAGTCGGATTTGAGCTGCTACTACATTACTAACGCGTTCTGCACTAAAGGCGTACAGATGATTTAAAATTTGGTCGCGGGTAATAACTGTATTAGGACGTTTCATCAAATATTCTAATAATTGAAATTCTTTTTTTGTTAAATAAATTACCTTATTTTCACCATTCGGGTACTGTCGAGAAACTGTACAATTACCGCAGTCCAGGATAAGTCCACCAACTTGCAATTGTAAAGGCTGGAACTGAGACGTAAGCGATGCGCCTCCTAAAGCAGATCGCCTTTGCAAAGCACGCAACCGCGCCAGTAGTTCTGCCATGCCAAACGGCTTGATTAGATAATCATCTGCTCCTGCATCTAGACCAGCTACCTTATCTGCCATGCTATCTTTAGCGGTTAGCATCAGCACTGGTAAAGCATTACCCCGATTCCTTAAACGTTTACACAATTCCAAACCTGACATTCCCGGTAACAACCAATCAAAAATTGCCAGTGTATATTGAGTCCAATTATGTTCTAGATAAATCCAGGCTTCATTTCCATCCAAAACCCAGTCAACAATATATCTTTCTTTACTCAACTTTCGCTGAATTGACGCACCTAGATCCGGCTCATCTTCAACTAACAGAACTTTCATAAGCAGTAAATTTACTCTAGAAATTTGTTCATTAAATTACACGCAATTGAACAATTCCAATGGGTAACTCTACATTCATACCAGCGAAAATAGTAGATATATTGTAGAACTTATTACCAGTAGTGACTGCTGTTTTTTTAACATTATTCATCTTTACAATGATAGTAGTTCCAGGAGCGACTGATTCGGCAAACTCTAGCGTAGCTTTTTTGCCTTGAATAGAAACTTTTGCCGCAATTTCTTTACCAGATTGCTCGTACATATCAATACTTTCTCTGAGGACAATATTAGCTGGAGCTTCGATAATTAGCTGAGAAATAGTCTTGCTGTTTTCGGGAACTGCTATTTTTAAAGTATGTCTGAGAATTCTCCAGTGGCGAATACCTTGAGGAGATTCCCCTAAGCTAATAACGTGAGGAAAGTTACTAGATTGTGGTGTAGGATTTGCATAAGTAGCTGGAACTAAAACTGCCATAGTCAAGACAAAAATAGTAGTAGGTGTCAATTTTCTATTCATTGCGTTCTTATAATTACCTCACTATATCCATCAATTATTAGAATCATCTTCAGTGAAAGATGTTACCTTTTAATAGCTTGACAAAGCGAGATGAAATTTGGGTGAAATTTTTGCTAGTTACACGGATTTATTAAAAAAAACAAATAAGTGACCTTTGATAGAGCTATGACGTTTTCCTATAACGTATCTCTTTATAGTCTCAAAACTCTCTCTAACCTCGTTTCAACTTATAACGATATTGACAAACAGTTGAAGAAGCAAGATGTTCGTACTGATGTTTTGTCATACATTTAACTGAAAATATAGTGTTGTAGATTTGTGTGGCAACGACGGAGATAACTCAGTGCTTGTTTTTCTATATAACGAACTCTCCTCTCACTAATGTTGAGATGTTGAGCTACCTGCGTCAAAGTGAGTTCACAATTATCTTCCAAGCCATAATGCAAAATTAGGACTTGTTGCTGCTGTGGAGTTAATTCTCTCAGCGAGAGATAGATATCTTGACGCATTAAATTTTGAGTTACTTGGATTTCAGGCGAGGCTTCTGGAACTTCTGTTAAAAGTTCTTGCAATTCTGTGTCTTCGTTATCGCCCACTTGTTTATCTAATGAGACAGGTTGACGAGATATCATCAGCAGTTCGCGGATTTGAGCAGGGTTTAATTTCATCTTTTCTGCAATTTCAGGTACACTAGGACTACGCTTTAATTTTTGAGATAATTCTCTTTGCACTTTTTTAAATTTATTCAACTTTTCGGTAAGATGAATTGGCAGTCTAATAGTTCGTGATTGCTGAGATATTGCTCGTGTCATTCCCTGGCTAATCCACCAATAAGCATAGGTAGAAAACTTATAGCCACGAGTGGGGTCAAATTTCTCTACACCACGCTCTAAACCTAATGAACCTTCCTGAATTAAATCCATAAACTCCACATTTCGTCCTTGATATTTTTTGGCGATAGAAACCACTAAACGGAGATTTGCTACCATCATTTTTTGCTTTGATTGTGTACCTTTCTGAAAAATTTCCTTCACTTCCATTTCACTAAGTTGTACATATTGAGCTAATTCTTTTTGAGATGGTTCGTGATTGAGTTGTTTCTGCAAAGTTTCCTTTTTATTTTGTAACGTAATCATCTGCTGTACCTGTTTGCTATATACAATTTCTTCCTCATGAGTCAACAATGGTACACGAACAATATCTTGCAGATAATTACGAACTATATCTGTGCTGAATTTAATATTTGACGTTGTTGTGATGTTACAAATCGGCATCATTTTAGTATTTTTTGTTTATGTGAAAATATGTTTAATAAAAATTATTCATTCATGTTACGGTAAGTAGCCACGGCTGAAGGATAACTGCGATTGAGATAGCGAAATATCCAATATTTGAAAACTGTATCCATGATTACTGGAACAGTAGCAATAAATAAAGAAGTAAGGCTTTTGTTTTCTGGTAAACCGTAATGTTGGAAAGTACTTTCTATAATTATTTGCCAACCATAAGGAGAGTGAAAACCGACAAATATATCTGTAGATAGAATAATTAAAAAAGCCTTAGCGGAGTCGCTTAGACTATAAGTTATATCGCCAGCAAAAGACATAATAATGGATAGCTGCTGCTTACCTGTTAAGATTAAAATAATTAATGTAATGGCTGTAAGTATATCTGTAAAAACATTTGTTACTGCATTAATACTTTTAATTTTATTTTCTGCTACTAACGCAATAGCTTTTTTCTTAATCTTCTTTTGAACAAGCTTGTCAGAGAATGTGGTGATTTTACCTATTCGAGCTTCAAAATAAACACTTTGCTTAAATCTTTTGAGTTCCGCTAAAGCTTTTTCTTCTTGAGAAGAATTTAAGAAAATATTTAACTCTTGTGAATTCCAAAACTTCTCAATTATGGGAGCAATGAAAAAGTTTCTAGAAAGCTGATTTATAAGTAATGGAACTACAATCAGAATTAACAGAAAACGGAGGGAGGAAATTGTTTGCAGTCGAGAAGCGCGAAACTCTTCAATAACCTTTGCTTCGGCATTTGGATCTAACGTGTGTTGAAATTTTCCTATTGTCCGCAGGATAGAGCGAGGAATAAAGCTCATCTTTTGAGATGATGACTTTGATTTCATCTTAATTTATAAGCATCACAATTCTAGTTGCACCCATAATTTAGTGAGACAACTGTGGCATTTTAAAGACCTATAAGATTTAAAGTTTAAATCTCTAAATTCTACTTTACAAAAATAGGATGAAATTAAGATGAAAAATCAGTATTTTATAGATTTTTTTCTAAATTTAGTTATTTTGGTGTATATTAAAATCAGCAACTTTACTTAAATAACTATTACTTTGGGGATTTGTTCTCACAAAGCTAAGATGATTAGGTATTCGGTTACAGTAATTGCTCTAAATGCGATCGCCACCAAATTCTCTATCCATATACTCAACTAAATTGATTTAAACCACATTTTCTTGAGCAAGAGGACATGGATAACTTGGATCGCCTGTTTCTATCTGAATTGTAGTGTGTTCGATACCGAAATGGTCGTGAAGTTGTTGATTTACCTGAACTAAAAAAGCATCATTAGGATTTCCAGCAGGCATAATTAAATGAGCAGTGAGAGCTGTTTCTGTAGTACTCATTGCCCAGATGTGCAAGTCATGAACACTAGATACACCAGGAAGTTCAGCTAAGAATGTACGGACTGCAAGTGGTTCAATACCTGCTGGTACTGCATCTGTGACTAAGTTCAAAGATTCTTGGAACAATTGCCAAGTACTCACAATAATCACGACAACGATCATCAAACTTACAACTGGGTCAAACCATAGCCAACCAGTGGTAACAATCGCAATACCAGCCAGGACTGCACCTAAAGATACTGCTGCGTCAGCAACCAAATGGAGAAAAGCTCCTCTAATGTTCAAGTCTCTTTCACGACCAGACAAGAACATTAAGGCACTTCCCATATTAATGGCAATACCTACCGCAGCCACGCCGATAATTGTACTACCTGATACTGGGCTGGGTTCACGGAAACGCTGGATAGCTTCCCATGCAACTGCACCAGAAGCTACGAGTACGAGGATAGCGTTCAAAAGAGCTGCCAAAATAGAGGAGCGACGTAACCCGTAAGTGCGGCGTGGTGTTGGTTGGCGACGGCTGAGGAAGCTTGCTCCCCAGGCAAGTAACAAACCTAGAACATCACTCAAATTGTGACCAGCATCGGCAAGTAGGGCAAGGGAATTGGCAGCTAACCCATAAACTACTTCAATGACAACAAATCCAGTGTTGAGAGCAACGCTAATAATGAAGGCACGGTTGTAATTAATCGGTTCGTGGCTGTGTGCGTGACTGTGATTGTGAGACATGAATCTGCCCTTAAAGCGTTACCAACGGCGACAGAACTTCTATGCTTTGACAAGTAACAAACTTATCTTGAAGCATATCTTTGACCAAGGAAAAAAATTCAGCGATCGCACTTTCACTATCAATAACTGTAATAATAAGTGGTAACACAGAAGACTCAGTAGATGGATCTAGCTCGTTCATAGTGCGAAAAATACCATGTTTGCCATATCCAGAAATTGCTCGCATCACCGTCATCCCTGTTATTCCCTGTTGTCGAGCGATTCCCAATAGAGTTTGGTGAAGTGGTTGGTGCTGCCAACCATCAGACTCACTGATATAGATTGTTAGCAGCTTCCATTTAATTGGTTCGTGATTGTACTGTTGAACCATAACTGTTATCCTGTCGCTACCACTTGCTATTAATTATCGCTTGAAGGTAAAGCGACCGTTTACTTTTTCACCATTGATATCAGAAAGAATAGCAACTTTATACTCACCTGCTGCTTTTTCAGAAAGTACAACATGGTAATGTTGTTCTTTAGCTTCATAAGTGAGGGAAAGCGATTTTTGACTACCATCAGGTAGCTGAACTTGAGCAGTTACTTTTGCATCCGAAACTGTAGTATGTTTTTCTCCTTTCTTTAAATAGAAATCTAAATGAGTTTCATTATCCTTTGCTTCAGTAACAAACTCCAAATGGTACTGCCCAAACTCTAAAACTTGACCGCCATGTGAATGTTCACCTTTACCGTCTTCGGAATGCTCTTGAGCATTGTTTTTATTATGAGAATGACCATCATTTTCCGAGTGATTATCTTTCGCTGCGGTTTCAATTTTGGCAGCCGTCTCTGTTGTTGATGCCGATTTATTCTCTGAATTTACAGCTGGATTACTGCCACTACAAGCACCTAAGAAAAGCAAGCTTACACTACCTAAAACTACGAAGCTGGTCTTCAAAAATTTCATTGATTTACACTCCTCAATATTTAGTCAATTAACAACTAAAAACTTGCCTCTCCTGCAATTTCTGTCTGAATAATTGGTTCAGCCTTTCTTGGCATCAAAAATCTACCAAACTGTACATATAAAGCTGGAAGTACCAAAAGAGTTAAAGCGGTAGAGGTAAATAATCCACCTAACACTACAACGGCTAGTGGCTGGAGGATTTCTTTTCCAGCTCCACTACCAATTACCAAAGGCCCCATACCCAGAGCCGATGTTAACGCTGTCATTAAGATAGCAGCCAACCTTTCTACCGACCCTTCCATCAAAGCCTGCCGCAGAGGTTGTCCTTCTGCCATCCTAGAATTGTAGTTCTCAACTAGTAATAGTCCATTACGTGTAGCAACGCCGAACAAGGTAATAAATCCTACCATTGAAGCTACAGAGAGAATACCACCAGCCAAGGCGATGGAAATGACTCCACCTATTAATGCTAAGGGCAAGTTTAGCAAGATCATGATAGTGGCAGGAATGGACTTGACAGCAAAGTAAATCAAAACTGCAATAGCAACAAATGCTAATCCCCCAGCCGAAAGTAAAGTTTTTGTAGCTCCTTCTTGTGCTTCAAATTGACCGCCGTATTCAATGTAATATCCGGGAGGTAATTGTACCTCTTGCTTAACTTTGTCCCGGATATCTTTAATCACAGAACCTAAATCGCGTCCAGCTACATTGCTGGAGACAACAATATAACGGGAGACATTCTCGCGGTTAATAGTATTGGGGCCTGTACCGTAGTCAATTTTTGCGACTTGAGCTAAGGGAATTTTTTGTCCGTTGGGTGTATCAACTAGCAAATCGCGGATGACTTCGATATTGTTGCGGTATTTTTCTTGCAACCAGACAACTAGATCAAAGGTTTGTTGCTGTTCTAAGATTTGAGATACAGTTCGCCCATTCAGAGCCGTTTCTACCGTCTCTGATAATTCGCCAATAGTCAAACCATAGCGAGCTGCTGCATTACGGTCAAACTGAATTTGTACCTGTTTCACTGGTACTTGCGGTTCTAATTGCAAGTCTGCTAAACCGGAAACTTCGCCCATAGATGATTGTACTTGTTGACCAAGCTGGCGGAGTTGTTCCAAATCGGGGCCAAAAATTTTCACAGCGATCGCACTTCGTACCCCAGAAAGCACTTCATCCATCCGGTGCGAAATAAAACCACCAATATTGGGAACTACACCGGGAATTTTCTCAAATTGCTCCCGAATCATTTCAATTGCCTTATCTCGGTCTTTTCCTCCCTCTTCACTCAGTTGAACATCTAGTTCTCCAACATTAACACCAGCTACTTCCGTATCACCTTGCGCTCGTCCAGAACGGAACTGAACTGCTTGAATCCGGGGGTCTTTTTTAAGAGTATTTTCCAATGCCAAGCCTACCTGATTGGTAGCATCCAGAGATTGGCCAGGCATCAGAATCGTGGTAATTACTAGGGCGCGGTCTTGAAATTCTGGTAAAAAAACTTGCCCTAACGAGGTCATAATTAATATTGAAGCGATAAAACTAGCGATCGCACCTGTCAAAATAATCTTGGGGCGACGTATAGCAAACTGCAACAGTGGACGATATAATCGCTGAGAAAATCTTTCAACCCAAGTTTCTGTTGTTGGCAAACGCTGATTTACCAACAACAGAGCGCATAGTGCTGGAGTCAATGTCAATGCTACCGAGGTTGAAGCCACTATTGACAGCAAATAAGCTATACCCATTGGTGTAAAAATCCGACCTTCCACCCCAGAAAGGGCAAAGATTGGTGCAAAGACGACCGCGATAATGATTGTCGAGAACAGTACGCTTACCCTTACCTCCACTGAACTATTGAAAACAACTTGCAGGGGTGGTACAGGATTACCTGCTATCTGGTTTTCTCGCAAGCGACGGTAAGAATTTTCCATATCCACAATTGCGTCATCTACCACCGAACCAATCGCAACAACAAGTCCGCCCAAAGTCATTGTGTTGATGCCTTGTCCCGTCCAATTGAGGATCATCATTCCCAATAACAAAGACACGGGAATCGCGCTCAAGGTAATGATCACCGTGCGCCAATTCATCAAAAATAGAATTAAGATCACACAAACAATGATCGTGCCATCGCGCAAAGCTTCTTCAACGTTTTTTAGCGAGGCTTCGATAAAATCTTCTTGACGGAAGGTTTCGGTAACTTTCACATCTTTAGGCAAGCTGGCTTTTAGCTCTTCCATCGCTGCTTCAGCCGCCTTTGTAACGCTTGGTGTATCAGCAGTCGGCTGTTTATTGACAGTCAAAATCACCGCTTTCTTACCCGCAGAACTGCCATCACCGCGTTTGAGTGCAGCACCGATTTGTACATCCGCCACTTGTTCGAGAAGTACGGGTGTGCCATTTTTGGCTTTAATTACTGATTTCTTCAGTTGTTCAATAGATTCAATCCGCCCAACACCTCGCACCAAAGTTTCTTGGTCGGGAGTAATTAAAAATCCCCCTGGTGCATTGGCGTTGGCTGCTTGTGCTGCTTTGGTGACATCATCAAGGGAAACATTAAACGCCTTCAGTTTATCTGGGTTTACCAGCACTTGATACTGACGCTCATCTCCACCAAATATGACAATATTACTCACACCAGGGACGGCCAGCAAGCGGTTTTTCACTTGCCAATTGACAATCCGCCAGACCTCCATTAAGGGAGTAGTTTCTGAGGTAAAGGCGTATTTAACAGTCCATCCCAAGGGGGAACTAACCGGAAGAACCTCTGGGTCTTCCACTCCTTGCGGTAGTTGACTGCGTGCTTGTTGCAACCGTTCCGTTACCAATTGGCGGGCGCGGTAAATTTCTGTATCCAAGCTAAAAGTGGCTCTCACAGCCGAAAGACCTACAGCTGAAGAAGAACGCAATGCTTCTAGTCCAGGTGTACCGTTAATTACACTTTCTATTGGTCGAGTGACTAAGGACTCCACTTCCTCTGGTGCTAGTCCTGGGGCTTCGGTCATAATTTCCACTTGCGGAGGAGCAAAGTTAGGAAATACATCCAGTGGCATTTGTGTAAGGACGAGAAAGCCCCAAACAGATATGAGGATGGAAGCAATAACCACTAGCCAGCGTTGAGCGATCGACCATTTAACAATAGAATTGAGCATTATTGCGAAGATAAAGCTTTACTGAATATAAGTCAGCATTAACTTTCTCTAGGATGACAGGCTGGAATGAAATTCGGGTGAAATTTGTACAAGGGAGAGTTTAGGTGATAAGCTACGCTCCACCGTAGGCGATCGCGATTCCTTTATTCCTTTTTTGAAATCCATAACTAATTATCATTGGGTTATTGAACATCAATGAGTTGCTGTGAATGAGTCAGCTAAACGTTAAAATAATGAGGCTATTTGTGTAATTATCATATTCTTTGCAGCAAGCAGGACAGGCCGTTTTTCACCTGCCAGTTGACACTACAAGCTTTCAAAATTCAGGAGCATCAGTCAGCTAGATAGCTGCGTGAGTCAATTCCATATCTTCGTAGAAGCGTGAGAGCTTGTTTTTCCACTTGTCGTACTCGTTCCCGACTAATACCCATCCGTTGACTAATCTGTACTAGGGTCAGTTCGCATCCACCTGCTAAACCAAAGCGCAAGATTAAGACTTCCTTTTGCTGGGGAGTCAGCTTTGCTAATAGGTTGTGAATGTCTTGATAGAGCAATTCTCGTTCGGCGTAGCGTTCGGGAGACATACCATCATCCTTCAGCAGATCCTGTAATTGGGTAACCTGCTCAAACCCAATTCGCATATCTAAGGAAACAGGTTGACGAACAAGCTGCAAATATTCTCGAATCTGACTGGGTTCCAGATTGAGGGCTTGGGCGATTTCCGTCACGCCAGCAATGTAACCAAGCTTTTGAGATAACTCTCGCTGAACACACTTAATTTTGTTCAGCTTATCAGCCATGTGAATGGGTAAACGAATAGTGCGGGATTGTTGTGCGATCGCTCGTGTAATTCCCTGACGAATCCACCAGTAAGCATAAGTAGAAAACTTGTATCCAAGAGTTGGATCAAATTTCTCTACCCCCCGTTCTAGCCCCAATGCACCTTCTTGAATTAAGTCGAGAAACTCAATATTGCGTTTCTGGTATTTTTTAGCAATAGACACCACTAACCGCAGATTAGCCTGAATCATCTTCTGCTTGGCAATTTGTCCTTGACTTAGTTGTTGCAGTAGTACATCTTCTTTCAACTGCATCTTGTCAGCCCATTGTTGCAGAGTGGGTTCACGCTGTAATTTTTCAGCTAGCTCTTCTTTTGCAGTAAACATCACCATCATTTGCTGAACTTGTTGAGCAAAAAAAATTTCTTGCTCATGGTTTAACAGAGGTACACGTCCAATTTCATGAAGATAGATACGCACTGTATCTGCTGTAGATGAAAATTCGTTATTCTTGCTCTTAAGTTTAGTTACTTGGGATGTTGAATTAGGCATAAATATGTTAGCCTCAATTGAATAAAATCAAATGTTTACATAAAAATAAATAAGCACAAAATAAGTGAGATGATAAATTTTAAAAACTTCATCAATTAATTGGTTCAAACTGTCCTAAAAAAGTAGGTCGGGGACGGGTAATGTCAACTTCCCACAAAGCCTTGACATTCGCTAATGATTCCCGTAATAAATCGGGAATCATTCCTCGTAGTCCATAAATTTCTATATCTGGAGTTCCTAAACCAACTGTCTTTAGTCCTAATTGGCGACAGGTATAAACAGTGCGGGGAAGATGATAATTTTGAGTGATGACAACAGCTTTATGTACACCAAAAACCTTATGAGCGCGATAACAACTCTCATAAGTGCTGAAACCTGCATAGTCTAGGGTAATGTTTTTCATCGGTACACCCAGATCATGGGCATATTTCAGCATAGACCTGACTTCATTATAGGAAACTGTACTGTTATCTCCTGTCATCAAGAGTTTACTAATCTTTCCCATTTTATAAAGTTTGACAGCAGCTTCTACACGGTCTGACAACATGGGTGTGGGATTACCATTGGGAAGAATTCCTGCACCGAATACTATTGCAACCTGTTCTTTTGGAACTGATTCTGGTTGAACGTAGCGATCGCCATTCGTCATTAAACCTATATAAGCCGTTGCTATTAAAGGTTTTGCTAATACACTAATTACTAAACCTAGCAAAATCCATCGCAGGTAACGGAACAACTTGAAATATTTTCCCCCTATACTTTTTTCAAAAAATCTCATAAAAATGATATTGTACAGAGTCTTTTATTGGATCAGCGATGCCCATTATTGGAAGTTTATATGTACCTATAAATTACTTCTTATATTATCAGCCAATAAAGAATTCACTGGCTGTACTTTAGCAAAATTACTGTCCCATCTGCGCTTAACTTAGTGATGCTAATTAATTCTCCAACACCACCGCAGCTACCTTCCCATTTTCCTCAACAGCCGCACTTCGCTTAGGTAATAAAAACCTACCAAACTTCGAGTACAAAGCAGGTAAAACCAGCAAGGTTAACGCTGTAGAAGTAAACAAACCACCTAAAACCACTATCGAAAGTGGCTGCAAAACTTCCTTACCTGGCCCCGATGCAATTACTAACGGTACTAATCCCAAAGCGGATGTAAAAGATGTCATCAAAATAGCATTTAGTCTTTCCATTGACCCGGCTATCAGGATTTCTTTTAACGACATTCCGCTAGAAAATTTAGTAGTGTAATTGTCTACTAAAAGTAGTCCGTTGCGAGTAGCTACACCAAATAAAGTCACAAAACCTACTAAGGAAGCGACTGAAACAACACCCCCTGTTAGTGCCACAGCAATTACACCTCCGACTAAAGCGATGGGCAAGTTAATCATAATCATTGCTGTAGAGGCAATGGATTTGACAGAAAGATACATTAATACCGTAATCACTACAAAGGAAATAGCACTGAAAATCAAAATGTTTTGTGAGGCTCTTTCTTCGGCTTCAAATTGACCGCCATACTGAATAAAGTAACCAGAGGGCAATTGCACTTGTGCTTTGACTTTGTTTTTAATTTCATTGACTACCGATCGCAAATCTTTGCCCTGAGCATTAGCAGATACTACAATTAGACGAGAGACATTTTCCCTGTTAATGGTATTTGGGCCAGTGCCATAGGTAACAGTAGCCACCTTAGCTAAAGGAATTTTATTTCCCCCTTCATCTCCACTTTGGGAAGGGACATCAACTAACAAATTTTCAATTGTTTGTAAATTATTCCGGTATTCTGACTGTAACCAGACAATTAAATCAAAACTTTGTTGCTTATCCAAAACTTGCGATACTACTTTACCATTGAGCGCAGTTTCGACAAGTTCAGATAGTTGCCCAACTGTTAAACCATAACGTGATGCGGCAACACGGTCAAATTTTATTTGAATTTGTTCAATGGGAACTTGCGGTTCTAATTGTAAATCTACAAGCCCAGACACAGATGACATTGCACCTTCAACTTGTTGACCAATCCGGCGGAGTTCTTCTAAATCTGAGCCAAATATTTTTACAGCAATTTGACTTCTTACCCCAGATAATATTTCATCAATTCTGTGAGAAATAAATCCACCAATATTTGCAGCAGCACCAGGTATTTTATTAAATTCTTCCCGCAACCATTCTACTGTTTCTTTACGCTTTTCCATTCCTTTGTCACTCAGCCCAATATCGAGATGGCCAAGATTTACGGGTGCTGCATCTGGATCACTAGGAGCGCGTCCTGCCCGTAACTGCACATATTTTAACCTGGGGTCATCTTTGAGTTTATTCTCCAAGACAAAGGCGGCACTGTTAGTAGCTTCTAAAGATGAACCTGGATAAAGAGCTAAAGTATTGACCAAAGTTGATTCTTGAAATTCTGGTAAAAAAGCCCGTCCCAAAGCTGGAAAAATCACTATTGCCGCTATCATCCCCGCCACAGCCACAGAGATAATAATCATAGGACTGTGGATAGCAAAATTTAAACAACGATAATACAGCCGCTTGAAAATTCGGGGTATTAATGGTTCCTTTAACGGCATTTTTCCGTGTGGAAGTAAAATTGCACACAAAGCCGGACTTACAAGCAGCGCTTCTAAACTAGAAACTATAACTACCACCAGATAACTAAGACCCATCGGGCCAAAAATCCGACCCTCTACACCAGCGAGGGCAAATATTGGAGAAAAAACGACAATAGTAATTAAAGTTGCCCCAATCAGAGATTCCTGGACTTCCTCTACTCCTTGAAAAACAACTTCCAGTATTGGACTAGGATTAGGAGAGTATTTATTTTGTCGCAACAAACGAAAAACATTTTCTGCATAGACAATGGCATCATCAATCGCTGTACCAATGGCGATCGCTAATCCCCCCAAAGTCATTGTATTCAGCCCCAAGCCCAAAAAAGATAATACTTGCAATGAAAATATAAAAGTCAGGGCAAAATTTAACAGCACAACTCCAAGAGTCCGCCAATTCATTAAAAAAGGGATGAGGATAACGGCTGCAATGATACTACCTTCTACCAAGGCTGATCTAACATTTTCTACTGAAGCATCAATATAATCAGCTTGACGGAAGGTTGCATTTACTTTAATTTCTTTCGGTAAACCTGCTTCTAGCTCAGATATTGCGGCTTCAATCGCACGGGTGACGGTGGGAGTATCAGCGAGAGGTTGCTTATTCACCATCACTACTACAGCATCTTTGCCATTTAAGCTGCCATCGCCTATCTTAATCGCACCGCCAATTTGAATTTCGGCAACATCTCCCAACCGCACAGGCGTTCCTTGACGGGCAACAATTACAGATTGTTTTAAATCATCCAAGGATTCAATTCGGCCAATTCCCCGAATCAGAGTTTGCTTGTCAGGGCTGATTAAAAAGCCACCAGGAGCATTGACATTTGCTCCCTGTACTGCCTCAGATACTTGCTGTAAGGATACATTAAAAGCTCTGAGTTTGTTCGGATCTACTAATACTTGATACTGGCGCACTTCACCGCCATACACTAGTACTTGACTAACGCCAGGAACTGCTAAAAGGCGATTTGTAACTTGCCAATCAACGATTCGGCGTACTTCCATCAAGTCGATTTTGGATGTTGGGTTTTGGATGGGTATTTCTCCTTTCTGCCCCTCCTCTTCCACTGTGAAAGCATATTTTAATACAGTGCCGATAGGTGAACTGATAGGAGCGAGTCTTGGTGTTTCAATTCCTTGAGGCAGCTTACTCACTACTTGTTGCAGTCGTTCTTGTACTAACTGGCGGGCTTGATAGATATCTGTTCCCCAGCCAAAAACGACTCTGACTACGGAAAGTCCTGCTGAGGAGGAAGAACGAACTGCGCTGATTCCTGGAGTGCCGTTGATTGAGCTTTCAATTGGTAATGTCACCAGAGACTCTATTTCTTCAGGAGCGAGTCCGGGAGCTTCTGTTTCAATTTCGACCTGGGGAGGTGCAAAGTTGGGGAAAACATCCAACGGCATTTGCGGGATGGTATTAAATAATATGATTATTGTGGAAATAAGTGCCGCAATCACTACTAACCAGCGTCGAGAAATTACCCATTTAGCAACTGTACTAATCATTATCTATTATTGGTTGAATTGTTGATTGCTAATTATTGGTCGTTTTTTCGTGAACTATTAATCAATAACTATTAATGACTGTCTGAACGACGATAATTTTCTTGTTCTTCCACAGAAGTATCGGAAATAGAGGCGGTTGGTTGTTTGTGGTTGTCAATATAAACTTCGGTTTCATAATTGAATCCGTCACCTACTGGTACTAGACGGGAACGGTTACGACGGCCAGACCAGAAACTACCAGCTAGGAAAGCTAAAGTTGCGATCGCTACTCCTCCCCCTGCACCTAGCAACCATAAAGGTAGAGGGAAGCTATTAGTTTTAGTTTCAGTTTCTTCTGAGTGCGAATCACCTTCTTCGTGATTTTCTTCTTTACTACCACCCTTCAACGATTGTGCATAAAGTTGTGGCGCACGTTGAGTAACTACTGAATCTCCCTCAAATAAACCACTTTTAATCTCAATTAAATCTCCAGAGGTTTGTCCTAACTCAACTTCAACAGATTGGAAGGCATTGCCGTTTCGGACATAGACCAATTTCTTATTATTTGCATCTACTACAGCAGACCGGAGAATTGCCAAAGTAGCTGTAGATGTCTGGTCTGTTACAACTTCAAGTTCGGCAAACATTCCGGGTTTGAGCTGCCCTCTGGCGTTATTGACTTCGGCTTGTACTGGTACTACTCGCGTTTCTCCTTCGACTACTGAGCCAATTCGTGTAATCCTACCTACAAAGGTTTGATTAGGTACACTAGCAACCTTCATCCTTACCTGTTGACCTGTCCTCACTTTATCTAAATCTTTTTCATAGATATTCGCTGTGGCAAAAACCCGACTATCATCTGCGATCGTCATTAATTTACCACCCGCGTCCTGAAATGATTGACCGATAGTAACTTCCCTATCAACAACCTTGCCGGAAATCGGAGCTGTTACTGTGATTAACCCCTTAGCATTAGCACGGTTTCCTAGTTGAGAAAGGCGAGTTTCATAAATAGCACTGCTGCGATTAATATTGGATTTTGCTAGGCTAACTGCTGCTTGAGCGCGTTTGAGTTGATTTTCAGCCGCAATGACATCGCGGCGGCTGCTGGCTGTGGTTAGTTTAGCTTTAGCTTCTGCTAGTTGGGTTTGAGATTCTAGGGCGTTGCGACGTGCCAAAGCACCTTCAGTGGCTAACACTTGATCTTTCTCATACTTCTCTTGAGCAAATGCTACTTGGCTCTGTGCTTGAGCGATTTCTGCGGCAGCTATTTGTTGATAGCGATCGTAATTTTGTTGAGCCAGCCTCAAGTCAGCTTGAGCTTGCTGTAAATCAGCCTGACCTTGTGCTAATTTGTCCTGAGATTCCACGCGCAATGTCACTAAATCTGGACTGGTTACAACGGCGACAGGTTGACCTTTCTTTACTAATGCGCCTGGTTCTACCAACAGTTCAACTACTTTTACCCCTTGAATTGGGGTGGTGACTTCCACTTTCTGGCTAGGTAAGGTTTCAATCTGTCCAGTAGTTTTAATACCGACAGCTAATCGTTGACGTTGTACTGGTTCGACCTTAACTCCTAGCAGTTTTGCGGTTTCTGCATCAACTTCAACAGAACCAGTTGCTTCGCTTCCACCACCCTGAAATGAACTTGCACCGCTATGGTCGTGTCCACCACCAGCCAAAACAGTAGTAGGAGTATTTAGTAGTAACATCAACATTGTCAACGAAACATAACGCAGTGGAGCAGAACATTGAAACAAATTAGAGATTCCCATCGCTTGTTGTGTCCTAAGTTAGTGAGAAAGCAGAATCGCCGGATGTTGGCATTTAATGTGCAAATTTGGACTACCGCTTTCTTTAGCTAGTTACATTGCTTTTGTGAGTAGTTTAAGGAATTTGAAAAGTAGTCTTTTTCCAGTGTTTCATATCGATATGAAATTTGGGTGAAATTTTTAGTTGGAATTTTTGTTAGGAATAACTATGATATTTAGGCTATATTCATGTTTAGAATGTTACATTTTTCATAACCATAAAATACCTCAAAAAAAATATATAATACATATACGCTTTGGGTATGCCTACAGCAATCACAAAGCATAAATATAAAATTTATTTATGTATTTTAAGTTTTATAAATTAAAGCAAAAATTAAGTAGATTATTTTTCTCAATAAGAAGGCTATAGCTATCAAATTTCAGCTATTAGCTTTATCTTAAAAATGAGATATAGAGAAGAAATCAAGAAAATTTTTATCTTTTGTCGTGTTCGTATACCGCGTGCTTTGCGCTCATTTTATTTTAAAAAACATCTTTATAAAATCCAAGTTTTGGTTTTTTATATTAGTTTAATATTACATCATTTAAAGGAGTTTAAACTAATAATAAAATTGAGAAGCCAATCAATTAAAACTTCAATATTTATTAATTTAAATTTTCCACTAAAGAGCGATATAAGTTAATGACGTGACTGTCAGCCAAAGTATAATAAACATTCCGACCTTCTCGACGATAGCTGACTAAACGCATAGCTTTCAATAACCGCAGCTGATGACAAACTGCTGATTCACTCATTTTGGTTAATGCAGCTAGATCGCAAACACACAACTCACTAGAAGCCAAAGCTGATAGGAGGCGTATACGGTTTGTATCTGCTAACACCCCAAAAATTTCTGCCATTTGTTGTGCTTTATCTGTCGGTAAGATTTGAGCCTGAGATGAGCGTACACTATCTAGATGCACCAGATGAGTATCACAGGTAGGGGTGTCAGAACTTTGAATTAAGTCTAAGTCCTGCTTTTTCTTGTGCTTATTCATAGCAAGTTTTACTTAGCAATGGTTATCAATCTCAATAATACCTAAAATGATAACCATTGTACAATTGAATAGTTGTTCAATTGTTGTATTAGAATATTGGCAGTTAACTTTTTGCCTTGATTCTAAAGCTGCTATGACTCAAACTCCTGAACTCAAAACCCAAACTTTGCAAGTTGGCGGTATGGACTGCGGAAGCTGCGCCAAGACAATTGAAGTCGCTTTGCAACAGTTACATGGTGTAACAGAAGCAACAGTAAACTTTACAACTGGTAAGGCTAGGGTTTCTTATGATCCAGAGATATTGAGTGAAAAGAATATCTATAACCAAATTAAAGGTTTGGGTTATACGATAGAGCAAAGTCATGAGGCACAATCCCATCAGCATACTCATTCCTGTGGCGGTGAACACGACCATGACCACCAAAATCATGACCATAACGTAGATATGGTTTCTCTGCAAACGCTACAGCTACAAATTGGCGGAATGGATTGTGGCAGTTGTGCCAAAACCATTGAGGTTGGGGTGCAGAAGATAATAGGCGTACAAGAAGCATCGGTCAGCTTTGCCAACGAAAGATTGCATATATCCTATGACCCACAATTGGTAAATGAGAAAGCAATTTATGACCGGATTAAAGATTTAGGTTATACGGTTGAGGAGGGTGTTGAAGCAAGTTCCTATCATCATACTGATTCTTATGGTCATGACCACGAGTATGATCATAACCACGAGCATTCTCAGCCAATAAACAAGTTAAAACAAAAACAAAAGTCCGACCTCACAAGCTGGAGATTCTGGATTGAAAATCGTCGAGGACAGAGTGTCATACTTGCAGGTATAGGCTTAGTTTTAGGTTTACTTACTCAGTATTTAGTGCTACCCATCTGGATTGCACGAGCTTTTTATGGCATTGGTATAGTAATTGCTGGCTATCCGATCGCACGGGCTGGTTTGTTTGAGTTGCGCTTGCGTCGCGCCGATATGAATCTGCTGATGACCATTTCGGTGATTGGGGCAGTAATTTTAGGAGACTGGTTTGAAGGGGGGCTGGTTGTCTTTTTGTTCTCTTTAGGCACAACATTGCAAGTTTTCACCTTTGGTCGTACCCGCAATGCAATTCGCTCACTGATGGATTTGACTCCACCTACTGCTACAGTTAAGCGCGGGAATCAGGAATTTACAGTTCCCGTCGAAAGTATTCAGCTAGGTGAAGTTTTGACGATTCGACCAGGAGGGCGTGTGGCGTTGGATGGTGTGGTTGTTTCTGGTAACAGTGCTATTGACCAATCTCCAATTACGGGAGAGTCAATTCCAGAAGATAAAGCCGTTGGGGATACTGTCTTTGCAGGCACTTTAAATCAGACAGGTTTTTTAGAAGTCAAAGTTACGCACACTGCTAGCGATACAACCGTTGCCAAAATTATTAATTTGGTAGAACAAGCTCAAGAAAGCCGCGCACCCTCGCAGCAGTGGGTGGATAAGTTTGCACAGGTTTACACACCGATAGTGATTTTAACTGCGATCGCCATTGCCCTAATTCCGCCCTTGGCTTTTGCTCAACCTTTTAACGTCTGGCTTTACCGCGCACTGGTCATGCTAGTAATTGCTTGTCCCTGTGCCTTAGTCATTTCTACCCCAGTTTCCATTGTCAGTGCTATTGGTGCTGCAACTCGGCGGGGCGTTTTATTTAAAGGGGGTAATGCACTGGAAACGGCTGGACATCTAACTACCCTTGCTTTTGATAAAACTGGCACAATTACCCAAGGGATGCCTATTGTGCAGCAGGTTTATGACTTGGGGAAAGTGAGTGCAGACATGATATTACAGATTGCCGCTTCCTTAGAACAACAGTCTGAACATCCCCTAGCAAAAGCTATTGTGGCAAAGGCTCAAGATTTGGGGCTGGAGTTAGAAACTCCCCTTAATTTTACTGCATTACCCGGTAAAGGAATTCAGGCAAACTTTGGTGAGCAGTTATATTTAGTTGGTAATCGGCGGTTGTTTTCAGACCAAGGTATTTGCTTGTCTGATGAAGCTGAATCTTTGTTAACTGAAATTGAACAACTCGGTCAAATTCCGGTGTTGGTAGGGACAAACGAAGGGTTATTAGGAGCGATCGCCCTCTCTGATGGTATCCGCTTGGAAGCCACCGAAGCCCTGCGACAATTGAAGCGGGTTGGATTGAAGCGATTGGTGATGTTGACAGGCGATCGTACTGTTGTGGCCAAGCAAATTGCCCAACAAGTTGGAATTACAGAGTATCAGGCAGAACTGTTACCTGAAGATAAACTGCAAGCAATTCAACAGTTGCGTCGTCACGGGGTAGTAGGTATGGTTGGAGATGGCATTAACGATGCACCAGCTTTAGCTACAGCAGATATTAGTTTTGCTGTAGGTGGAATTGATATCGCTTTAGAGACAGCAGATGTGGTGCTGGTAGGTAGTGACTTGAGACAGCTTGCTTATGCAGTAGATTTAAGCCGACGTACTGTGTCAGTGATTCAACAGAATGTGGTTTTTTCTCTGGTAACTAAGGCTTTATTTTTACTATTGGGAACGTTTGGGTTTGTTGGTTTAGCGATCGCCGTCTTAGCTGATACAGGAACTTCCCTGCTAGTAACTGCAAATGGAATGCGTCTGTTTAAAACCAAAACTTTGAAAAATTAAATAAATAACGCATATTCTACAGAGATTAGTAACGTTTAGCCAACGTTATTAAAGGTTTTACTCTAGTAATTGTCCTTGCCTGAATTTCTGTAGTTTCAGCATAAATAACATTAAATTATCAAGACTCGGATTGGCAAATTGATGTAACCATAATAAGAAAGATGTATCAAATGCAAAAGCTTCTTTCTCTAAAACTTCTTCAGCAAGCTTGACGACAACAAACAGGATCAGCAGACAAATTGCAAGTCCAACTATACCAATTGTGGCAATTAAAGGAGCTAAACGAGGGTATATATGGCGCAACCAAAAGGTAGAAATGTTTCGTATCATTGAATATGTCTAAGTCTGTTATTGATTTATAGCTTACAAAATAATAGTCAAGAACTTGAAAAGACGATTTTGAATCGAAAATTGAGTTATTTTGCTCAAACTAGGCTTCTAAGCACCTGGTTTAAAGTAATCTAGTAATCTATCTCCTGAATCTTCCCTTACTAGGGCTACCAC
This sequence comes from Tolypothrix sp. PCC 7712, assembly GCF_025860405.1. Lineage (GTDB taxonomy): Bacteria > Cyanobacteriota > Cyanobacteriia > Cyanobacteriales > Nostocaceae > Aulosira > Aulosira diplosiphon. Next base: position 21,430 of record NZ_CP063786.1, read on the forward strand.
TATACAGTTTTTGAGTTTGTTGATTTTTCATGGATTTTCACATCTTTATCCTTACTAATAATCATTTGAGTGCTACTGTGATGCTGCGGTATGATTGCAATAGGTAACTGGGGTTAATTTGTAAAGTCAGATACAGTTATCAAACTAATTTTTTATAATCTCAATCAATCTTTCCAAGTTCTTGACTTTTTATATTTAAAGTAAAACTGTAGCAACTCAAAAACAGGTGTAAAGAACACAAATAATCATAATTATTTTGGATTGCTCAACAAACAAAAATTACCAGGATTGATACACATGAAAACTTCAACAAAAATCGCTTTAGCAACTGCTTTAATGAGTATTTTAGGTGTTGGTGCAGTGGTCAAAACCGTAAGTGCTTCTCCTTCTCAAAACAGTATACAAGTAGCTCAGACTAGTGACGGAGATGGCGAAGCTAATGACGCTACAGAAGCTTCTGAAATCATGAAGAATGGTGTTCATCACACTAAAATAGCTCAAGCAAGTGATGGTGATGATGAAACTAATGATGAGCAAGAAGAACAGCAAAAGGACAAAAAACTACAAGCTTTAGCTAAAATTACAGCAGAACAAGCTAAACAAGCTGCTGAAACTTCTGTTGGTGATAAAGCTAGTAGTGTAAAACTCGAAAATGAAGATGGTAACTTAGTTTATGCTGTAAAAATTGGTCAAAAAGAGGTGAAAGTTGACGCTGGTAATAGTAAGGTTCTCTACACTGAGAATGCTAACCAAGAAAGCGATAAAGATGAAGCTTCTCGTCCAAAGAGTAGCATTCAAGTTCCGGAGAATAATAACGAACAAGAAACAAATGAAGGCAGTAAGTAGATAATTTATCACTAATTTTAAGTGATGTTTAGCTGTAAATAACGAGACTTAAACAAAAATTAAATCAAAAAAGAGTATAATGCTTAACTAACATAGCTTTCACGTTAGAAAAAGCTCATGAAAGAAACCACTCCCACAGCGATGCCCCCGTGCTTTGAAAGATGGTGTCAAAGATTTGATGATGTGTTTAGTCATAAAGCTCAAAAAAGAGAGTTTAGACACTATATAGGGGGATTAATGGGGGAAAGTGAGAGAAAAAACCTGTTTCAAATGGCGGATAATGCTGTAGGTGTAACGTACCACCGATTACATCACTTTTTGACCGAAGCACCTTGGTCTAGTGGGCAGGTGAATGAGCGTCGATTAGAAATCATGAATAAGTGCAGTCAAACGAGAATTAGTAGAGGTTTTAGCTTAATAATTGATGATTCTGGTCATAGAAAAAGTGGTAATTTTACTGCTGGTGTGGGGAGACAGTACATTGGAGAAATTGGCAAAACAGATAATGGAATCGTAGTAGTAACAACGCATTTATATGATGGCAGAAAAAGCTTACCATTAGATATAGAGTTATATCAACACGCTGATTCTTTAGCTCAAGGGAAAAAGACCCTCTATTTGAGAAAAAACCAGAACTAGCAGTCAAGTTAATAGATAAAACTCTAAAGAGAAAATATCAACCTGGGATAGTAATTGTAGATGCCGGATATGGCAACAATACATCATTCTTATTAGAGTTGGAAAAACGGCAATTGAAATATTTAGGAGGGATAGCTAAAAATCGAAAAGTAACAATTAATCAAACAGATAATATTCAACAAACAATTCGGTTGGATGAATTAGCCCAGAGCTTACCCAAAGAGGCTTTCACAGAAATTCAAATAGATTTAGAGAAACCCAAAACATTATGGGTAGTAACCTGTGAAGTAGAAATATCAAGTTTAACTGGAAAGCGAAATATTGCTATCGTCATGAATGCTTCTACTTTCTCAGCAGCCACTGATATTGACTACTTCATCACTAATATATCTTCATCAATTGTTACACCACAATGGATAGTTGATACATATTCTCAAAGGAATTGGGTAGAAGTTTTTTACAGGGAAGCTAAAGGATGGTTAGGACTTAAAGAATATCAAGTTCGAGATAAAAGGAGTTTACTGCGCCATTTTATTTTGGTTTTTTGTGCCTACACTTTTATTCTTTGGCATCAATTAACTGGAGGATTAAGACGACGGTGGGCAAACAAACCTTTAAACACTTTTACTGAAGCTTTAGAAGCGTTCAGAACAGCCATGTCTTTTCGATTTATTGATTGGTTGAACTTAAATTGTGACGTGTTTGCTGCTTACAAAGCTAGTTTGGGTTACATTTGGGCTTGATTTTTGTCTAAGTCCCGATAACTAAGAGGTTGTTGGATGGACTATTTTCAACAATCTCCTTTATTTATATGCGATTGCTTCGTCCAATTTAAATGATTATATTCTAATACAGGAAATTAGAGTTAGCAAATTGAGATAATCAGGAAAATTAAATGATCGAGAAACGTCCTCCAGGTTTAATAGCAATTATTATTTATAAAGGCTTTGTTGCTTTACTACTTACAGCTACATCTATTGTTCTACTTTTAGCTTTGAAAAAACATGATACCCTTGTGGGCTTTTCCGAATCTTACATATTGGAAGGTAAACGCGAAGTTATTGAATGGTTACTAGAAAAAATTATTAATATCAAACCACAAACTTTAAAATTTAGTGGAGTTGCCACTGCAATATACGCAGTTGTGACAGCTATTGAGGCTATCGGTTTATGGTATGAAAAAACTTGGGCAAAGATATTAGTTATTGGACTAGTTGGTATTAGTATACCTCCCGAAATCTATGAGTTAATTAAAGGGGTAACGATTTTCAAATTTTTAGTCTTTATGGTTAATCTAGCTGTACTATCGTACTTGGTTAGACAGTTTTATAAACATTAATTAAGAGAACTTGCTGGTAAACGCACTGTAAAACAACTTCCAATTCCCAATTGACTTGTGACGGTAATTAATCCACCGTGGTTTTGAGCAATAGCTTGGGCTATAGCCAATCCTAAACCAGAACCACCTGAATTATAAGAACGTGATTTATCTGCTCGCCAAAAACGCTCAAAAATATTTTCTAAATCTTTTGGTGCAATTCCTATACCTGTATCTTGGACATTAACTACTATATCGACAGCAGAACGATTAGCTGTGATTTCTACCGTTCCTTTTGACGAGGTGTAATGTATAGCATTTTGAATTAAATTAGTAAATAGTCGTGTTATTTGATTAGTATCACCTAACAAATAAAGCTTTTCAGTTAATTGACTTTTGAGATTAATTTGTTTAGCGATCGCCTGTGGTTGATATAGTTGCACTAAGTCGTTTAAAATTAAGCTAAGATTAACAGTTTCTTTACTCCGGTTAGGAATATTATCATAACGAGCTAAAAATAGTAAATCTTCAGTGAGGCGAGTCATTTGGTTAGTAGCACTAGAAATAGCCTGAAATTTTTCTGCGTCAGTTTCTCGCATTCCTTCTGGATACTTTAGTGCTACACCTGCATTACTTTTAATCGCCATTAAAGGACTGCGGAGTTCATGGGAAGCATCAGCAGTAAACTGTTTTAAGCGTTCAAAGCTTTCTTCAATTGGTTGCATCGCTTGACGAGTCAGCCAAACTCCACCAACACTACTAATAATCAAAGCTACAACAATTCCACCGCCTAACCCCAAATCTAATTTATTTAAAGTTTCATCAAATTCTTCTAAAGATTGACTGGCTCTTACATACCCAATGAATTGTTTATCGTCACTACTAATAATTGGTAAAGTAACAGACTGAATACGATTTTTACCACCTGTAGTAATTTGTTCTCCTTCTGTTATATGAGTAGGTAAATTTAAAATATCTTGTCCCTGTTTTTCTATGAGATTACCTTTAGTATCAAACCAGTTTAATCCTTGATGATTTTCAAATAATTTATCTTGAGGTAAGTCATTTTCAATTTTAATTTTACCGTTATCAAACTCGGCATTAGCAGCAGCGACTTGTGCTAATGCAGCAAGTTTCTCTGTTTGTTGTTTATGCAGGCTATGGGTAAAGACAATGCGAACGGCAATTGCAAATCCACCTAAGATTAATGATAATACGATTAAATAAGACAACAGTAAACGACGGCGAATTTTTTCAAACATAAGCTAATTTTGCCCTTACTTAGGACACAGACGATAACCAACACCATAAACAGTTTCGATAAAATCTTCTGAACTTCCTACGGCTCTGAGTTTCTTTCTTAAATTTGTCATGTGAGTTTTAACGGTTTCCTCCCCGGATAATTTATCAAACTCCCACAATTTATCTAAAATTGCAGAGCGAGTTAAAACTTGAGTAGGGTTTTTCAAAAAACATTCCAATATCATATATTCTTTATGTGTTAATGATAGAGGCTTGCTTGCATAGGTGACGTGACAATTACTAGAATCTAGTTGTAAATCGCCGTGAATTAAAATTAATTGGCGAGTTTCTGGACTTCTCCGAGATAAAGCTCTAATTCGTGCTGCTAATTCTTCTAGTTCAAATGGTTTAACTAAATAATCATCTGCACCAGCATCAAGTCCAATTATTTTATCTGGCGTTGTATCGCGTGCTGTCAACATCAAAATAAAAGCGTTGCAATTAGAAGCACGTAACCGTTTACAGAGAGTAATTCCGTCTAAGCGCGGCAACATTAAATCTAATAAAATTAAATCATAATTACCTGCTTCGGCATATTCCCAACCTTCAATCCCATCGTAAGCAATATCAACAGCATGATGCTGGTGTTTTAAATCTTCAGCTAAGGGTTTAGCGATGCGATCGTCATCTTCAACTATTAAGATTCTCATATCTTTGATGCTATGCCAAAAATCAGAAAGGGAAAAATTAGCAAACCTACGATTCTAAGGATGAGGGGTGTTCCTATTATGAGGTAAGTCATCTATCTGCTTAAACGTATCACTCAATTGGGTAACGCACTTTTTTCTCCTTTCGTACAGAAAAGAATAGGACAACCGCCAGTAGGATAAAGGCGATCGCTGAAGCATAGCCCCTTGGCAGTGATAGACCACCATCTTTGATTGGTTTGGTAAGAAAATCGCCGAAGGTGGCTCCGAAGGGTCGCGTGAAGATGAACGCGAGCCAGAATAGGAGGACATCACTCAACTTAGTTATGTAGTGAAGGGCAATGACAACACCAATGACGCTGGCCGTCACGAATGCGCCTTGGATATAGCTTAGTCCTAAGTTGCTTGTTAGAAAGTCACCAAAGGCCGTTCCCAAAATGTTTGAGAACACAATTGCCAGCCAATAGGTTGTCTCTGCGTCTTTCCTTGCGATCGGATAAACGCTCAGATCCCGATCCCGATAATACCAGATAGCCAGAACACTTAAGAGACAGGCTACCAAGATCAGCGATCCCATTGCGTAGCCCAGTCCGAGAGAGCGATCCATTAAGTCTGAAACTTCAGTTCCGGCTGTGGTTGTCGCAATGATAGCTACCCAGTAAAGGGCTGGACGATATCTGTCAGATTGAATTTGAAAAAACAGGAGAATAGCCAGAATGGCAAAAGTTACGGCAAAGGCCACGTAATAACCCAGCCCAAGAGACATTGAGATGAAGTCACCTGCCGTTTCGCCGAGCGTCGTGGCGATGATCTTCATAATCCAAAAGAAAATTGTGACCTTTGCAACTTTGTTCATTATTGCTCCTACTTACTGCTGGATCGCATACTTTATCTAAACTTGCAGGTTTATCGTAGAGAGAAAAAGTCAAGAACTTGGAAAGAGATGGCTGGTAGTGAAGATTTTTACTCTTTATCTACTGATTTCCATCTTCCACTTTCAAATACCAGCAGTAATGCGATCGCACTCAAAGCAAAAATACTTCCAGCGATGAAAGTTGCTTTTGGACTGATTGTTTGCCACAAAACACCTCCCAACAAACTAGCTGGTAAGAGCGCTGCACCAGTAGCCAAATTAATTAACCCAAAAGCAGTACCTCGTAGATGGGACGGAACTCTATCTGCTACCAGTGCTAATAATATGCCCTGACTCATCCCCTGATGCAGCCCATACAGCCCGAACAGTCCCCACACCTGCCAAGGAGCATTAACAAATGCAAAACCTAAATATGCCAACGCATATACACAAAATCCACTCACTAGTAACCCCAATCTACCAATGCGGTCAGATAGCAATCCTACTGGATAGGCACTGAGGGAGTAAGCTATATTCATTACAACCAGGGTGAGTGGTACTAGTGAGGCGGACACTCCAGCTTGCTGCGCTTGCAGCAATAAAAAAGCATCGCTAGAGTTACCGAGATTAAATAGTAATGCAACCGCAACTAGCACCCAGTAGCTTTTACCTAAACTTTGCAAAGCAGACCAATGTAGAGGATTATTCTGTCTTTGATGATTTCTATTGCCAGGTTCGCGCACGCCAGTTGCCAAAAGAGCTACTGCTAAAATACCGGGAAGCACCGCTAACCAGAAAACTAGACGAAAGTTCTGTCCTGAGAAATACATCAACATGAATGCAACTAGTGGCCCAGTGAATGCGCCGATGGTATCTAAAGATTGCCGCAAACCGTAAGCGGCTCCACGATTAACGCTATCGGTGACATCTGCTACTATTGCATCGCGGGGAGCTACACGAATTCCTTTACCAACGCGATCGCCAAAACGAGCTATTAATACTGATGCAGGACTAGTTGCCAATGCGAACAGGGGTTTAACTAGGGTAGATAACCCATAACCAGCAACAGCCAATCTCTTACGCTGTCCTAAATAATCGCTTAAGGCTCCTGAAAAAACTTTCAGTACAGAAGCAGTTGATTCTGCAATTCCCTCAATCCAGCCAACTGTCAGCAAATCTGCCCCTAATACCGAAACTAGAAATAGTGGCAACACTGAATGAATCATCTCAGAACTAATATCAGTTAACAAGCTGACAAATCCTAAAACCCAAACATTACGGGGGATGGTTTGAAAAGTTTTTGTTGTCACTGTTGCTGTTACCTTTGAGTTGATGACTGGTAATTCGGTGCTAAGAGAAAGCTGTAATTGTTAAATCACAATTAATTGCATTTCTCATCATCACACTTGACGATGAAATTAAAATGAAATTCTATCGCCCTCAAGAAACCTCAATTTGAAAAAATTCTTACGAATAGCGTAGTGCTTGTAGTTGTTCTAATTGTTGGGTTTGTTCTTGCAGCCGCATAGCGAGGCGATGCCTTTGGCGGGCTACACCTACGCACACTGTTAAAAAATTGCTAAACAGACAATATGCCAATGTGTTAAGCTATTATGCCTTTTTAGCTTCAGGGTTTCTTTCGCAAGCATGAAGACAAATATCGCCCATAGCTTTATTTTTAAGCAATAACAGTAATTTATTAATCTTATGAATAGGCAAATCAAAAATTTTGATTTGTGGCTAAGTGGACGTTTGCGAGGGTAATTTAATTGTGAGGCTAAGAACCAGGACAGTAATCACAAATCGCTTGAGCAAACTAGCACGGATTCGCACAATTTGGGTATTTTTACTCACCATTTTGATTGTGATATCAATAACTATACCCAATTCTGTGAGAGCGCAAGATGAACGAGTAACAGTACGTCTAGATGGTCGTGCATTGTTCCGAGTAAGTGCAGTGGATAACACCAAGGCATCAGATCGAGCAAGGCAAATCGAACGACGCATGAATCGGTTATTAGAAAATCCAACAGCAATTTCTCCACCTCAGATTGAAACTTCCCAAGATAAGCAACAGCGCGTTATTACTAGTGCGGGAGTACCAATTGTTACTCTAACTTCAACAGATGCTCAAGACAATTTAACAACCGTTGATGCGCTAGCTATCCAATGGTCACAAGCAATTGATACTGCTCTTAAACGAGCAAGTCAACGCCGCCTTTCGCCTTGGGGGCGATTTGTAGCAGAAGTACAAGCATCGGTAGAGACTGCTTTTGGGCGACTGATAGAATCTGCCATCACAATTATTCCGCGTGCGATCGCTGCTATTTTAGTAATTGGTCTTTTCTGGGCAATAGCCACATTCATACGCTGGCTGATGCGAATTATTTTCCGCCACATTGTTGAAGATTTGACCGTTGAAAACCTGATTAAGCAGGTTGCATATTACGCCGTTTGGACACTCGGTTTGATAGTTGCCCTCGATGCTTTTGGCTTTGATCCCCAGGCTGTGGCGACTGGATTAGGATTAACTAGCCTTGCTTTGGGATTTGCCCTCAAGGATATCATCTCCAACTTTATTAGTGGTATGCTAATTCTTGTCTTACGTCCTTTTGAGTTGGGCGATCAAATTGTTGTTGGCGAAACTGAAGGAAACGTTGAGCGTATAGAATTGCGTGCTACCCAACTTCGTACCTACGATGGTCGCGTGGTACTAATTCCTAATGCTGAAGTGTTTACTTCTCGGATCATTAACAACACAGCTGCACCTATCCGTCGTAGCAGTGTCGAACTATTCATTGGTTACGATAGCGATCTACAACAAGTAGTTACTGTATTAAAAAATGCAGCCCAAGCAACACAAGAGGTACTTGATGAGCCGGGGGTTTCTGTGCGGATACGAGATTTAGAACAAGATGACATTGTAGTTGAAACGCGCTTTTGGACAGATTCGCGGCGTTCTGATTTTGTCGCTACTACATCAGCTGTCAGACAGGCGATCGTTGCTGCGTTGAAAAAAGCGAATATTGGATTACCAGACCCCGATGTCAGAATTTTAGTGCCGCGTCATCCCCAAAAGTGGCAAGCAGCATTCGGTTTAAAAGATAGTGATAGTGCTTCATCTTAACCCTCTGATAAGTTTCAACCAATATCTGATCGGAATATTATCAACAACAGTTCAATGACTATGGCGATGGTGAATGTCCCTAGTGTGAGGGTGAGTGTGATAAAGAATCCTCGTGTGTTCGTGAGGATGGTTGTGAGGTTCGCCTATATTTATCCCCTCATCGTGGTTATGCTGATGGTGTTCATCATGGATATGTTTATGTTTATGCACAGTAACATAGTGTAGATGTTCGTGTTCATGTGGATGAGGCGAGAGAGTAATTTGCACTACCACTAGCAGCATCAAGCCTACTAAACTACCATAAATAAACTCACGTTCAGCAAAGTGACTTCCTAACCAACCCGCAAGAGGGTAAGAGATTGCCCACCAAAGATGACTCCAGGCAAAGTGTGCGCCATAAACTCGCCCTTGTATAGCAGTCGGGATACGGTCTGCAATTAATGTCTGAGTAGGTAAGTTGACTAAATTTTGCCCCGCACCTGCTACCAACCATAAGACCATCAATACTGTTAAATTTGCGTAGTTGGCAGGTAATAAAGCCAAGGTGATCAAAGTTGCACCAATAAAAACAAACGTTGTACGCGGCAAACTTCTATTGAACGTACCATAAATAACTGCACACAGAGTTGCACCAATCCCAAAAGCTGCCATCACCCAGCCGTACTGCACTTCTCCAAACTTAAGTGTACCTTGGACATAGCCAACAGTATTGACTAAGATTTGCGCTCCGGCAATTGATGCGACTAACTGCATCGCTAGCGCGTAACGAATAGGTGCATCTGTAAGCAGGCGAGTTGTACCGTCTTTAATGTCTCCCCATGTTCGGCGTGTTGTTCTGGAAGGCTGTTGATTTTGTGCAACGACGAGCTGACCTGGTAAAGTGAAGATTAAGACTGCCGCGATCGCCTCCGGCGGGCGGGTACGCCATCGCAAAGCTGAGAGCATCCAAAAAGAAGACTTGTCTTGCACCAATGAAGGCGGCGACACTTCCAGCGATACCAGGGCCAAGTACACCAAGCAATTGGTAAGTAGCCGACGAAAGAGCGATCGCGCCTGCATAGTCATTCTCACCCGTGACTAATGGAATTGTGGCTTGGTAAGTTGGGGTAAAAAAAGCATTAAAAACGTTCAGCGCAAATATTAATATGTAAACTTGCCAAATCTGCGTCACGAAAGGCAACATACCCACAATTAACATTCTAAATATGTGGGTAATGACCATGATTTTCTTACGGTCGAAGCGGTCTGCGATCGCACCTGCAAGAGGGGACAGCAATACAAAAGCGGTAACACGCAGAGTTAAAGCTACTGAAAGTACAACCGCCGCATTCTTTCCAGCTAAGTTAAAAGCCAGAAGGGCTAAACCCACCCAAGTAAGTGCATCACCCAATAAACTAGTGGTTTGAGCAGTATACAGCCTTGCAAATACCGGATTTCTCAAGCTGCGGAAAAATGTCAAGGTATTCATTTATCAAGGGGCATAGTTATAAAAGTCTTTTATGGTAATACTTTAACACTAATGGGGGGAGGGGGCATATTTATCAAAGCTGGAAAATAGTCTTGACAAGACTATTTTCACCACTCTGCTATTTTCTAGAAGGGGTGTAGTATTTTTAGCGTTGCTGTTAGCGCAACTTGGCGTTAGCCATATCATGAGATAATCTCACCTAATTGGGAACGCATTTTTAATAGTTTCAACCACCAATTCATTCCGCATTTATGCAACGTCGTATTTTTTATTTTTAGTCATGGTTGTGGTGTCGCTGTAGCAACCATCATTCCCCACACTACACCAAAATGAAATTTTGTCGCTCGCTCAATATCAAACTGTGCAGATTTGAGTAAATTGTGAAATTCAAGTTGGGTATAACACTGCTTATAAGCAGGATCAACCAACTTTAATATAAAATCGCAAAGGCGGCACAATAAATAATCTTTGCACCAATCCAAAATAATTACTTTACCGTCAGGTTTCAATACACGTTTCATCTCTACTAATGCGGCATTTGGGTCATCAAAATAATGGAACGAATTGGCAGATACAACCACATCGAAACTATTATTTTCAAATGGCAACGCCGACGCGCTAGCAGTATGAAACGAGACATGGGGATACAGTTGAAGTTTTTGTCGAGCGACAAGCAGCATCTTCTCTGAAATGTCTACTCCAGTTATACGTTGCGTTGCGTTCTCAGTTAACAATAACCGTTCAAATTCACCTGTTCCACAGGCAACATCCAGCACAGTTGTTGATGGAGATATTTGCGTCCAGTCTTTCAGAAATGAAAGCGTATTTGCAACATAACTATTCCAGCGTTGGTCATATATTGCTGCTAGCTTGTCATACTGCTGGCGAACTTTGGTTTCGGTCATAGTGAATATATGGAACTCTTCATTAACCTGATTACTAACACCTTTTGTACTGAAAGTATTAAGATGAATCAAAATTTACTCAAGGGAAACAATTATATTTGGAAGTTTCATCAAAGATTCTAAAAGATAAAATTCCTCTGATATTTATCATTGCTCAAAAACTGCTTTTGGTACTTTGCCATCCTCTACAATCGACATAGTACGCTTAGGTAACAAGAACTTACCAAACTTGGCATATAAAGCTGGTAAGACCATCAAAGTTAATGCTGTAGAAGTAAATAAACCACCTAACACCACTATTGAAAGTGGTTGTAAGATTTCTTTTCCTGGGCCACTCTCAACTACTAAAGGTGCTAATCCTAAAGCAGAGGTAAAAGCTGTCATCAAAATGGCATTCAAACGTTCCATTGATCCTTTAATCAGAACTTCTTTAACTGGTATACCTTCCGCAAATTTGGTGTTGTAATTATCCACAAGTAACAAACCATTACGGGTAGCAACTCCGAATAAAGTAACAAAACCAACTAGAGAAGCAATGGATATTACTCCACCTGTCAAAGCCACTGAGAATACTCCTCCCACCAATGCTAAAGGTAAATTAATCATAATCATGGTAGTAGAGGGAATAGATTTGACAGAAAGATACATAATTACTGTGATTGCAACAAAGGCGATCGCACTCGATATTAAAATATTTTGAGTCGCTCTTTCTTCTGCTTCAAATTGTCCCGCATACTGAATATAGTAACCAGCAGGTATCTGTACTTGCTGTTTGACTTTAGCTTGAATTTCATTGACAATGGAGCGCAAATCCCTACCATTAGCGTTAGCAGAAACAACAATCAAGCGGGATACATTCTCTCTATTTATAGTATTAGGACCAGTACCATTTTCAATTGTGGCAACCTGTGCTAAAGGAATTTTTTGACCGTTAGGAGTATCAACTAACAAATTGCGAATAGTATCCAAATTCTGCCGTGCATCTGGTTTTAACCATACAGCTAAATCGAAAGTTTGTTGTTTCTCTAAAACTTGAGATACTACTCGTCCATTCAGGGCAGTTTCGATAATTTCAGACAGTTTGCCTACTGTCAAACCATACCGTGAAGCAGCAGGTCGATTGAACTTAATTTGTATTTGTTCAATCGGTATTTGGGGTTCTAGTTGTAAATCTACAATCCCATTCACGGTTTTCATGACATCATCAACTTGTTGTCCAACTGTGCGGAGTTGTTCTAAATCGGGGCCGAAGATTTTGACAGCAATCGCACTTCTCACCCCAGACAACACTTCATCCATGCGGTGTGAGATAAAACCACCAATATTTGGCGCTACCCCTGGTAACTTAGCAAATTCCTCCCGTAACTTTTCAATCGTCCCCTCCCTATCTTTCATTCCTGCGTCGCTTAACTCGATATCCAAGTGTCCCAAATTCACCCCGGCTGCATCCCCATCTCCTGGCGCACGCCCAGAACGCAATTGCACGTAGGGAAATCTAGAATCTCCCTTGAGTGCATGTTGAAGTGTTTCACCAGCTGCATTGGTAGCTTCCAGAGAAACCCCTGGATAAAGAGTTAATGTATTCACCAAAGTTTGCTCCTGAAACTCTGGTAAAAATATTCTGCCAAACGAGGGGACAATTACAACCGCAGCTACCAAACTAGCGATCGCAGCACCTATAACAATTCCAGAACGCCGCAGAGAAAATGTTAGTAGAGGACGATACAGCCCCTTAAAAAATCTTGCAACCCAAGGTTCTGTTTCTGGCAAACGACCATAAGGTAGTAAAATTGCACATAAAGCCGGAGTTACCGTCAATGCCGTGATACTAGAGGCGATAACTGCTGCCATATAGCCTAATCCCATTGGGATAAAAATGCTACCTTCTACACCAGCCAAAGCGAAAACTGGAGAGAAGACAACTATGGTAATGATGGTAGCTCCAAATACTGAATCGCGTACTTCTTGACAGCCATCAAATACAACATCTAAAACTGGACGTGGGTTAGGGGAATATTTATTTTCTCGCAAGTTACGGTAGACGTTTTCAGCGTCAACAATCGCATCATCAACGGCTGAACCAATTGCGACTGCTAACCCTCCCAATGTCATAGTATTTAAACCTTGTCCCAACCAATTTAGTAGTAGTACTCCTAGTAATAAAGATAAAGGTAGGGCAGTTAAACAAATAGCTAAATTGCGCCAATTCATTAAAAAAGGAATTAAAATTAAAGCAACAATAATACTGCCTTCAATTAAAGCTTCTCTAACATTTTCAATAGAAGAATCAATATAGTTTTCTTGACGAAATGTTGGGGTGACTTTGATATCTTTGGGTAATCCTGCTTGAATCTCTGACATCGCTGCTTCAATAGCACGGGTGACAGTAGGAGTATCGGCTTGAGGCTGTTTATTAACCATTACAATAACTGCCTTCTGACCGTTAAAACTGCCATCACCTCGTTTAATAGCTGCACCAATTTGCACATCAGCAATATCTGAGATTTTGACAGGCGTACCATTGCGGGCAGTAATTACTGATTGCTGTAATTCTTCAAGAGATTCAATTCTTCCAATCCCGCGAATTAACTTTTCTCGGTCAGGAGTAATTAAATAGCCACCAGGAGCGTTAATATTAGCAGCTTTGGCTGCTTGCTCTAAGTCTTCCAAAGTGACATTAAAGGCTCTTAGCTTCGCTGGATCGACTAATACTTGATATTGGCGAACATCGCCACCATACGCTACAACTTGACTAACACCAGGCACAGCTAACAGGCGATTTGTCACTTGCCAATCAACAATTCGCCGCACTTCCATTAAAGGAGTGCTTTGGGAGGTGAAGGCATATTGTAATACAGTGCCGATAGGGGAGCTTGTAGGGGAAATTTGCGGAGTTTCTACCCCTGATGGCAGCTTACTTTGAGCTTGTTGTAATCGCTCTGTTACCAACTGGCGAGCTTGATAAATATCAGTATCCCAGTTAAAAATGACTTTGACGACAGAAATTCCTGCTGCTGAAGATGAGCGTACTGCTGTTACTCCAGGAGTACCATTAATCGCACTTTCAATTGGTAAAGTTACTAAAGATTCTAATTCTTCGGGGGCGAGTCCTGGTGCTTCAGTTTGAATTTCAACTTGGGGTGGTGCAAAGCTAGGAAAAACATCCAAGGGCATTTGGATAATCGTCCGAAATATCCAAATTGTCAGGATAATTGTACCCAGGATAACTAACCAACGGCGAGCGATCGCCCATTTAATAATGGCACTCAGCATTGTTATTTCTCAATCTTGATTTCTGAATCTTGACTCGCCACCCGATGGTTATCATTAAATTCTGGTGATGGCTCTACTGGAACGGAACTATTGAGATGTTCTTCTGTGACATAGCCAACTCCTGTGGCTAGTTGATATTGATGTTTGCTGCGACGACCAGCCCAAAAAGTACCTGCCATAAAAGCTACAGTAGCTAGAGTAGCTCCCCCTCCTGCGGCAATCCACCAGGGTAGTGGTAAGCTAGGAGTTTTAGTTTCCGTTACCTGTGCAGGAATTTCGGTGTGTTCGTCTGCTGTCGTCTTGGTATCACCCCGCAAAGATTGAGCGTAAAGTTGCGGCGCGCGCTGGGTAACGATCAAATCACCCTCGAATAAACCAGTTTTTACCTCAACCATGTCTTGCGAAGTTTGACCCAAGGTAACTTCAACAGGTTGATAAGCGTTACCATTCTGCACATAAACCTGTTTCTTGCCATTTGCTTCTACCACAGATGCACTGTTGATAGCCAAAACATCTGACGAAGTTTGGTTTGTCAACACTTCCAACTCAGCAAACATTCCAGGTTTGAGAACTCCACTGGAGTTATCTATTTCGGCTTTCACAGGCACAACGCGCGTATCACCTGCTACCACAGATTCAATTACGGCAATTCTTCCATTAAAGGTGCGATTAGGTACAGAAGCTACCTTCAAGCTTACCCGTTGACCAGTCTTAACTTTATCTAAATCTTTTTCATAAATATTCGCTGTGGCAAAAACCCGATTATCATTCACAATCGTCATTAATTTGCCACCCGCATCCTGAAATGATTGACCGAGAGTAACTTCCCTATCAGCAACCTTGCCGGTAATCGGAGCAGTTATCGTCACCAATCCCTTAGTATTAGCCCGGTTTCCTAATTGAGACAGGCGAGTTTGATACGTGGTGCTACTAAGTTGAATTTTTGATTTGGCTAGTTCAACAGATGATTGAGCCGTTTTGAGTTTAGCCTCAGCTTCGATGACATCGCGGCGACTGTTAGCTGTGGTTAGTTTAGCCTTAGCTTCTGCTAGCTGGGTTTGGGATTCTAAGGCTGTACGACGTGGCAAAGCACCAGAATCAGCTAACTGTCTGTCTTTGTTATACTTTTCTTGAGCAAATGCTACTTGGCTCTGTGCTTGAGCGATTTCTGCTGCGGCTATTTGCTGATAGCGATCGTAATTCTGCTGGGCTAGCCTCAAGTCAGCTTGTGCTTGCCGTAAATCAGCTTGACCTTGTGCTAGTTTTTCTTGGGAGTTAACGCGCAGTTCCACCAAGTCAGGACTGGATACAACAGCTACAGGTTGACCTTTCTTGACGTTTGCACCGGGTTCTACTAACAACTCAACTACTTTTGCCCCGGAAATTGGGGTAGTCACTTCCACTCTTTGGCTGGGTAAAGTTTCAATTTGCCCAGTTGTTTTAATACCAACGGCTAGTTGTTGGCGTTTAACTGGCTCAACTTTAATTCCTAACCGTTGGGCAGTTTGAGTATCAACTTGAATGGAACTAGTTGCTGGGGTGGCTTCACTGTCTCCTTGAAATTCATTTCCATGTCCGCCGTGGGCTAAAACTACTATGGGGCTTGCTAATAACAGCAGGCTAACAAGTGTACCAGAAACACAACGTATGATAACAATTGGTTGGAAACGCAAAGAGTTTGGCATCGCTATCAAAGATCCTTAAGTATGAGGGCAAAGGAAGGCGATCGGGTATTTATATTTGGTAAAACAAGCTAGCTTTTTTTAGGAGATTTTTCTGCACATCATTCTCAGTCTTTCATCTCAAAATGAAATTGACATGAAATTGAGAATTAAGAAACTAGCTTTCTTTGACATCCAGAATTCTCAATTGCGTCGGCAAACTTTATATCCGCTTCTAAGTAGAAATTGAAATTTGAGACTACTGGTTATACCAAGCTTTGCGCCACTGTTTCATTTGGTTAATCTCTGTGTCTTGCGCTTTGATAATTTCTTGAGCCAAGTTTTTAATTTCAGGACGTTGAGACTTTTGCAAGGCATCTTTCGCCATAACTACAGCTGCTTCATGGTGCGGAATCATTGCGTTAATAAAACGCAGGTCAAATTCTGTATCAGCTGCACCCAAGTCCATGTTCATCATCATGGCTTGCATTTGCTCAGAAGACATCTCCATGTCATGACCCATTTTGGCATCATAAGCCATTGGTTTATCTCCCGCTTTGGGATACCAGGCTGTACGCCACTGTTTCATCTGCGTAATTTCTTGGTTTTGTGCTTTAATAATTTCGTCTGCTAGCTTTTTGATTTCAGGGCGTTGCGATTTCTGCTGTGCTTCCTTGGCCATTACCGTTGCCCCCTGATGGTGCGGAATCATCGCATCTATAAACCGCAAATCATAGTTAGCATCGGCTGGGCCTAAATCCATTGCCATGCTGTGGTTCATACCGCTACCATGATTCATCATGCCGTCATGGTTCATCGGTTGCTTATCACCAGTATCGGTAGCGGTGGTAGTAGGGTTTGGTGTTTGGCTTTGGTTTTGGGAAGCAGTTGTAGAACAGGCTGTCAAGAAGCTGCTAGGAACAGAGGCGATCGCTACCAA
This sequence comes from Tolypothrix sp. PCC 7712, assembly GCF_025860405.1. Taxonomy (GTDB): domain Bacteria; phylum Cyanobacteriota; class Cyanobacteriia; order Cyanobacteriales; family Nostocaceae; genus Aulosira; species Aulosira diplosiphon. The sequence continues at coordinate 38,409 of NZ_CP063786.1, forward strand.
AGTCAATGACAAAAAGCTATTTTTCAGAGTAGAAAGTTGCATAGGGTTCATCTAAATATTTCCTGATTGCATTTTCAAATATCCAGTTGGCTGGAGAGTCAACCCCTTGGGTTATTTATCTTTGGCTTGGGTAATAAAATTGCCCAGATAACTAGCTATTCACAAAGCGACTGTTGCACTTACTACATAGTTTGACAGTCAAAAATGAAATTAGGATGAAATCAGGGTTCGTGCTAGTAGTACAGATATACGAGTGCATATCAACATGAAATCTGCATGAAATCCCTATACCTCAGTAGCTAGAAATATTTATTACCTCATTGGTATGACGCGATCGCCTTCGCAAATCTTTAAGGTGAGTCTAAAGGCGTTATTGCCTTTGGTAAACCTAAAAAATTTCAAGAGGGTGAATACATGGCTATACAAGAACTCACCTTGAGTCAAGTGAACCAGCAGATGCAACAATGTATTCAAAACTGCTTAGACTGCCATAGCATTTGTTTAAATACCGTGACTTACTGCCTACAAAAAGGTGGTCATCACGCCGAACCTACTCATATTCGATTAATGCTTGATTGCGCTGAAATTTGCAATACAAGTGCTAATTTCATGCTTCGAGCTTCTGACTTACATTCTCGTACCTGCGGCGTTTGTGCTGAACTATGTCAACGGTGTGCTGATGAGTGCGATCGCATGGGTGACGATGCTCAAATGAAAGCCTGCGCTCAGATGTGCCGTCGATGCGCTGATTCTTGCCGCCAAATGGCAATGGCAACTGCCTAAGTCATCGTCAAAGCTAGCTGGCTGCCGTGTAGTATTTGCTGCAAACTGTGCTTAAAAATGCGGCAGTCAGCAAAGATAACCTTAGCACCACGAACAGCAACTTCAGACTGACGCTGCTGGTATTGATAGCAATTTGATCGCATATTCACCATCTACATCTCTAAGTGTAAGCACTCACAAAGCTGCATCTAATATGTGCATAAAAAAATTCTTCAGATGGCCTCTTGACTCTCCAGTGAACTGGAGCATTCAAGATGAAATCAGTTAGTTATTAGTTAACGCTATTTAGTAACTGGAGGAGTCAGATGGAGAATACCACACTCAAACTGCGTGGCATGAGTTGTGCCTCTTGTGCCAGCAGCATTGAAGACGCGATTAATTCTGTCCCCGGTGTCGATGAATGTATTGTGAATTTTGGAGCAGAACAGGCAACAATTGAGTATGACCCCAGAAGAACTGATTTAGAAGCCATTCAAGAGGCAGTAGATGCAGCAGGTTATTCTGCCTATCCACTCCAAAAACAAAACCTGATGGCGGGAGACGATGATGCCGAGAAAAGACATCGCTTAAGAGAATCCCGCGATTTAATGCGAAAAGTGGCGGTGGGAGGCATCATTAGCACTGTGTTGGTTATAGGTTCACTGCCTATGATGACAGGGTTGCACTTACCCTTGATCCCAGTATGGCTGCATAATCCTTGGGTACAGTTGATACTCACTACCCCAGTACAGTTCTGGTGTGGTTACTCCTTCTACATTAATGGATGGAAAGCTTTAAAACGTCATGCTGCCACAATGGATACCCTAATTGCTTTGGGTACAAGTGCAGCATATTTTTATTCGCTATTTCCCACATTATTTCCCAGCTTTTTCATCAATCAGGGGTTAACACCAGATGTGTATTATGAAACTGCTGCGGTCGTTATTACCCTAATTCTGCTAGGAAGACTATTTGAAAATCGCGCTAAAGGACAAACTTCAGAAGCTATCCGTAAGCTGATTGGGTTACAAGCTAAAACAGCGCGTTTGATTCGCAATGGACGAGAAGTAGATGTCCCAATTGAAGAAGTAATTATTGGAGATGTGATACTGGTTCGTCCTGGCGAGAAAATTCCTGTTGATGGGGAAGTTATTGAGGGAGCATCCACAATTGATGAAGGGATGGTAACAGGGGAAAGCGTGCCTGTCAAAAAGCAACCAGGCGATGAAGTGATTGGAGCTACTATTAACAAAACTGGGAGTTTTAAGTTTCGGGCAACACGAGTCGGAAGTGATACTGTGCTGGCGCAGATTGTCCAATTAGTACAGCAAGCTCAAGGCTCAAAAGCCCCAATTCAGAGATTAGCAGACCAAGTAACTGGATGGTTTGTGCCTGCGGTGATTGCGATCGCACTGCTCACTTTCATCATTTGGTTTAATTTTACAGGCAACGTGACTTTGGCACTGATTACCACTGTTGGGGTACTAATTATCGCCTGTCCTTGTGCGCTGGGTTTAGCCACACCGACATCTGTAATGGTAGGAACGGGTAAAGGTGCAGAAAATGGCATTTTGATTAAAGGTGCTGAAAGCTTGGAACTAGCGCACAAGATTCAAACAATAGTACTAGATAAAACTGGAACCATCACTCAGGGTAAACCAACAGTCACCGATTTTGTCACCGTCAATGGTACTGCTAATGGTAACGAAATCAGGTTGGTGCAACTTACGGCATCTGTGGAACGCAATTCCGAACATCCATTGGCAGAAGCGGTTGTGAGATACGCCCAATCTCAAGAAGTGACGTTAGCTTCGGTCAAGGAGTTTGAAGCTGTAGCAGGTAGTGGTGTACAAGGTATAGTTTCTGGTCATCTTGTGCAAATTGGTACACAACGCTGGATGTCAGAATTAGGCATCGACACCCAAGCCTTACAACAGGATAAAGAGCGTTTGGAATATCTGGGTAAAACTGCAATTTGGATTGCGGTTGACAGACAAATTCAGGGATTAATGGGGATTTCTGATGCCATCAAACCTACCTCCATACAAGCAATTAGTGCTTTGCAAAAACTGGGTTTAGAGGTGGTGATGCTCACAGGTGATAATCGCCGCACCGCCGAAACCATTGCCCGTGAAGTTGGTATCAAGCGTGTTTTGGCAGAAGTCCGCCCCGACCAAAAAGCCGCTACAGTGCAGAAACTACAATCAGAAGGAAAGATTGTAGCAATGGTTGGAGATGGTATCAATGATGCACCAGCACTAGCTCAAGCCGATGTCGGAATGGCAATTGGCACTGGTACAGATGTAGCGATCGCCGCTAGTGACATTACACTCATCTCCGGTGATTTACGAAGCATAGTCACTGCCATTCAACTCAGCCGCGCCACAATTCGTAACATTCGTCAAAACCTATTCTTCGCCTTTATCTATAACGTTGCTGGCATTCCCATCGCTGCGGGTATTCTGTTCCCCATCTTCGGCTGGTTACTTAACCCCATCATTGCAGGTGCAGCAATGGCATTTAGTTCAGTTTCAGTGGTGACAAATGCCCTACGTCTGCGTAAATTCCAAGCTAAATCAGTAGGATAAGGAGCTAGCAAATGTTGAGTAAAGTAATTCTTAGCAGTATAGCAGGCTTGGGATTGGCATTCAGTGTGGCCTTAGATCCAGTAGTTGCACAGATGAATCATCAAATGCCAGCTACTGAGCAAGCAAAGACAAGCCAGTTCCGTCACATTGAGCAACCATTGTGGGTAAAAGGTGCAGTTACAACAGCCGGCTTGGGGTTAATCGGACTAGAGATATGGTGGTTTCTCCTAAGTAAACCAAAGTCTCAAAAAGCCGAAGCCCGTGATGGTATTCAAGAAGTTGGCATTACTGTAGATGGAGGCTATGAACCTAGTCGAATTCTAGTCAATGCAGGTCAAAGAGTCCGCCTTAATTTCCTACGCCGTGACCCTAGTAGTTGTCTTGAAGAGATACGCCTACCTGATTTCCATATTGCCAAAAACCTACCACTCAACGAAGTTACACCCATTGAGTTCACATCCGACAAACCAGGTACTTATACCTTCAACTGCGGTATGAATATGTTCCGAGGAGTTATAGAAGTTCAACCTACTGACTCGACTGCAAAAACAACCTCAGTAACTACTTCTCAATCTACTCACCAGATTCAACCAGAGCTTTCTTTGCCTACAGAGTCAGCAACAAAAGCAATGAAAACATCAGAAGGCAATCAAGAAGCGACTATTACGGTTGAAAAGGGTTATAAACCGGAGCGAGTAATTGTAGAGGCGGGACAACCAGTAAGATTGGACTTCCAACGTCACAATCTGAGCAAGTGCTTTGATAAATTGCTAATACCGGACTTTGACTTAGCCGTTGACCTTGCTCCTAACCAAACTACTTCAGTAGAATTTACTCCTAAGTATCCTGGTGAATATCAGTTCACTTGCGGTATGAAAATGTATCGTGGTGTTGTGGAAGTAAAGCCTGCTACATAATCCAGTAGCAAATAATTAGCAAGATGATCCTGTTCTCTCTTGACTCTCCAGCTAACTGGAGAGTTTAAGATAAGGTAAATAAACTTATTTAACATGAGAGCAGCTAAATATGCTAGTCCAAGAAGAGCCAAAACTCATTGGTAATGTTGCCAAGTCTAGCGGTGTACCTATTAAAACTATTCGCTACTATGAAGAACTTGGTCTACTCAAATCATCAGCAAGAACAGAAGGCGGATTTAGATTATTTAACTCTGATGTTTTGGAGCGACTGCACTTTATTAAACGCGCTCAAAGCTTAGGATTAAGCTTGTCAGAAATTAAGGAATTTTTAAATGTTCATGATGGAGGGGAATTACCTTGTGAGCATATAAAAATTAAACTAGAAGATAAGATTAAAGCTATTGATGAACAAATTCATCAATTACTGATTTTGAGACAAGAATTATCAGGATTAGTTTCTGGTTGGGAAACCATACCTGAAAATCCTGAAAAAACAATTTGTCCTATTATTGAAAGAAATTAAACAATCAAGCTGTTCATTTATTTTTTTATCAGTATATCAACGCATTAAGCTAAGTTGATGTACTGATTTCTTATTGAGAGAAATCAATTGATAAAGAAATTAGTTATTTTTAATTTTACCTATTGACTCTCCCGTAAGCTGGAGAAATTAAACTAATTTTAGTCGAGTAGATTAAGCATATATCTATTCAACAATTTTCAGAAAATTAGTTATCTTCATTCAGGAATTTAATACTATGACACTGCAACTAACAGTTCCCAAACTCGCTTGTTCTGCTTGTGCGAATACTATCACCAAAGCAATTCAATCAATTGAGTCTACAGCCAAAGTGCAAGCTGATCCAAAAACAAAACTTGTCAGTATAGAAACTCAAGCACCTGAGACTAAGATTAAAGAAGTAATAGCTGCTATAGGCTATCCATCTGTTTAGGTTTTTGAGTTTATTCTACTATCAGTAGTTAGCATTGGATGAACTGCTGATAGTCAAATATTCCTTTCAGAAAAGTCCTTCTGCTTTTAGAAGAGAGGTGACTTATATAAGTTTACTTTTTCTGATTCCACTGACGATTGGTTTAGCAGTTAATTATTTGTTTAAAAATTCTACTGATGACATGGCAGAATTAACAAGTTTATCTACAGTTGCTTGCCTAATTGTCAGTTTAATACTAGCACCTTGGCAACTAAAAGTTGTGGTTCTAATGCTTGCCATATTAACTCCCCAGACGAATTGAGACTTTTGAATAACTTCAATCATTAAAAAATGGAGCAAAATCAATGAATAGATTTCTGAATACAATTGCTATCACTACTACTTTGATACTAATTCAAAGTTGCTCTTTATTAATTAGAGACAAAGGAAAACCAATATCTGCTGCTACAAATCAGCATGAAGAACATTCTATAGGTGAGATTAATCACAGAGAACATTCAACAAGTGGCACAGGTGATGGGAAAAAAGCATTTACCCAGGCAAAACTCAAAGTCCCAAACATTATTACACCTAATAAAAACATTCCGATAGTAATTGGTGTTCAAGATTCGGATGGGAAAGCAATAGCAAATTTTGACACTTTCCAAGAAAAGCTCATGCACCTCATCCTTGTCAGTGATGATCTTCAGTTTTTTAGTCATCTTCATCCCACATATAAAGAAAATGGGCAGTTTGAAGTTACAGCCAGTTTTCCGCAAGCAGGTAATTACACATTTTTTAGTGACTACAAACCTGCTGGTCAAACAGAACAAATCTCAGTGTTGAAAACACAAGTTCCTGGAAACAGTATTGCTGCCCCAGGAATTAACCTAAATCGCAGTAAAACGTTCAATGATACTAAAGTCAATCTTGCTGTTTCTGAACCTACTGTGAAAGCGGGTAAAGAAGTCACTTTAATGTTTAAATTAGAAGATGCTTCTAACAATCAACCGCTTACAGACTTGCAGCCTTACTTGGGAGAAAAAGGACATTTAGTTATCCTGCGACAGTCAACCTCATTGAAAGTAGAAGATTACATTCATGCTCACGCGCTAAAAGATGCTCCTGCTGGACAGGTTCATTTTATGACTAGCTTTCCGCAACCAGGAAAGTATAAGCTTTGGGGTCAGTTTAATCGTAATGGCAAAATCATCACTGCTGATTTTTGGATCGATGCTGTTTAATTTAGCTGATGTTTTATTAATAAAACGAGAAGTGCAAAATTCTTGTGTTTATAACTTTATATGTACATAGTACCTTATGTGAATTTACCACCCATTTGGGTGGTAAATCTCTGCTTATTACTACTTCTAATTTAGGGGTTGACCTACACCAGCTGCTCGCAACTGTTCTAGATTTGGTTTACCAGTTAAGACAAGTTTTCCATTAATTGCGATCGCTGGTACTGCATTTACTCCATACTGCTGGGCTTTCTCTTGCTCTTGTCGCAAGTTATAAACTGATACTTCACAATCAGGACAAGTCAGTTCTTGCACCATTTGCACCGTCTCATCACAAAGAGGACAGTCAGCTGTAAAAATCTCAATTTGACGTTTTGTCATGATGTCTACCAAAAATTCTTTCTACTCATTCATTCTGATGCCTCTAGTTGGCTATAGAGTCAACCCCATAGGTAAATATTATTTTTCAAATAACCTTTATTAAAATTTATTGGATATATAATTCCCTAAAAGTTGCAAGCCTGCATTGCCAAGTTTTAAGCTAATATTTTTACCTACAATTATTGTAATTAAACTTTACACAAAAATTTCCAATTATTACTTGACTTTATAGCCGACTATAGACTTTAAAGTTATAACAACACATAGTAGTAAATAACTATGATTGCTGTCGTGAAACAAGTTTGCTGTGAAGTATCATCCCCAAAAAAGCTGCTAAAAATTGGTGAGCTGGCGAAGCAAACTGATGTGGCAGTGGGAACAATTCGGTATTACGAAGGCTTGGGCTTGATAAAACCAGTTGAAAGAAGTGAAAGTGGCTACCGTTATTACGACTGTGAGGCAATCAACAGGCTGCAATTCATCAAAAAAGCCCAATCTTTACAGTTTTCCCTGTCTGAAATTCAACAGGTGCTAGGCATTCGTTCCCAAGGCGACCCTGCTTGTCCCCTCGTTCGGGATTTACTCAAACAAAAAATTGCTCATCTTGAGAAGCAAATTTATCGCATGAAGGAACTGAAAGATGAGCTAGAGGCATATCAACAACGTTGGGAAAACCGGCCTTTGGATAATCCCTGTAATAAAGAGCTTTGTAGCTTGATTGAGGAAGTTGCCTGCTCTGATATACCTGTTCACAATTTCCGAGACTCGTAAATTTATTACTTGACTCTATACCCGAATAGAGACTTTAGAATGGCCTTAGTTTCCCAGAAACTACTAATTTAACAGAATAATGGAAAGTAAAAAAATGAACATTAGTACAGGCGTTAAGACAGTATTGAGCGCAGCCGTAACTAGTTTTGCATTGCTTACGTTAACCACTACTGCTTCCTTTGCAAACACCCCCAAGGGAACTGTGACACCGAATCAATCCGCCAGGGCTATAAACGAAGCAAAACTAATTCAAGTACTCACTAGTCAAAGAACAACGCCAACAAATCAAACGCCACAGCAGCCAAACCAAACAGGATGTAAGTGTTGCCAAGCAATGATGAATAAGATGCCAGGAATGATGAACAATATGCCGGGAATGATGAACAACCAAGACAGCCCATCAAAATAGAGCTTGATAAATCCCTCGGCGAGACACACATTTGAATTTGAAATGTTAAAAAAACTAAAAGTTTTTAGAGAAGTCTCGCCGAAAAATACTGATAAACTAATTCCTAAAAGCGTACTTGGCAACAGCGTAAACGTTTATCTGCAAAATAATTAGAAGTCATTTAATTATACAGAACATCTCACTTGTAAAAGTGGGATTTTTTTACTAATGCTGACGCAGCTAAGAGTGAAAAACCTATCTAGGAGACAACTATGGCTGCTAATAAATCCACTAAACTCAAAGTTACTACAATCGATGATTCGACAATGGAGCAATTCAAAGTTGAATCATTTGATGTGCGTAAGTACAACGCCATTTTCTATTCAATTCGTGATCTTTACGGACGCGAATCACAACGGCAATTGGGGTCTGATAATTTCGACTGGAAGGCTTTTAAGACTCAGTTTGAAATTTGTTTTGGTCGTCCTGAAGATTATCGTTACACCACAGAACAATTGTTGACTTTCGCAAAACACAAATTCAACATGAGTTTGGAAGACTTGTTAGCTTATAACCGTAAATCATGGGAACTCCGCAAAAGACGAGAACAACAATATGCAGAAATGGAGCAAATTAACTCTGTAATTCAACACTTTCCAGAAATTACCAATTCTCATGTTGATTGTTCCCAAATCCTAGACCAACAGCCATACTAAACTTTAAAAGAGTCAGTTAAAAAGTACTGTTTTATGCAGCACCTTATTCTAACTGATTCTTTTTTTTACTAAACTGATTTTTGTCTGAGCCTATCAAACATTCTCGTTTACAGCAATAAAGGTACTAGGCCGCTCACAAGGAGTAAAGTTATACTTACGTTTGACTTCTTCACCTGTATTATTTGTATTACCTTCAACAGATTTATTTAACGGTACAACCTCAGAGCGTATATAACCAGTCAACTTATCAAACTGAATAATCATGTGCTGGTGGAAAGCCCAGACATCCGCCATCCGATTGTCCATACCAGAAGATATTTCATCAGGTATAAAAATATTACCGTGCCAGGATACTTTCATCCCCTCTTTCTGGAAGTAAGCATCTATTTCAGGACGAATGTAATCCGCAGTTCCTCCGCAAAATACCAGTTCTTCAATATCCTCATCCATCTTTGAGCGCAACCACCTAGCGATCGCACGCCAATATTCATCTCTAGCAAGTAATAAAGCTTTGGACATCGACTCGCCATCAAGTTGAATCTCATCGTCTTTGCGCTTGCGTGAAAGTTTCTTCATCACCTGGGGGTCACAACTGGCTCCAGCTTCTATCAGTACCTCAATAATATTGGAATTATCAGAGCTTAGTCCCGATGTCTTAGAAGTGAAATTATTCACCAGCCAATACATACCAAAATTACTGGTTATTCCCGCACCAATTGAACCACTCCGAAAGGTGAAAATACTTGCGTTACGATAACCAAGCATCACATACATGGAAGCAGGCATATTGTCGCCAAGCGTTCGCCTACGGTGGAAAAATATTCCACTACCCTCAGAAGCTGCATCATAACGAAGCATTTTCACCCGCATCTTACCTGCTGGTGTATCAAACCCCCGAAACGTATCCTTCAACCGAATTTGTAACTGTTCCTTGTCTTGCACTTCACCCGGCGGCAGCAGGACACTCAGGTAAGCTGCAACATCATTACCCAGGTTCAACTTCTCCTTAGCCAGCCAAAATGCTCCGCAAATTTTGGGGATTGCTAGTTCGTATTTTAACTCCCTCAGTTGCGATATACCCCCAAACCGACGACGGGCAAGTTCTCCCAAGGCGAAATACTCATCGCCTATCCCTACCCAAGCACGAGATTCAGGACTACCTTCTTGTTGGACGCTTTCAACTGAGGCTTTAGCAACATCTGCTATTTCTGAGTCTAAAAGTAAAACAACTGGCTTTCCCTCTGGATACTCCTGAACGATAGCCTTGGTTTTACTTGCACCCATATCAATCGTAATTACTATCTTTTTTACGTCTATTTTCTCCTTAGTTTTGGGCATATCTTTATATTTTATTAATTTTTACTATAATTTCTAATTTAACTGAAATAGGAATAATGCTGTATGGCAAAACATTTTCTTTACAGGGGTTAACAGGTTTTTTACATACAAAGTAAGTAGAGAAAAAACTATTACGATCATTTTCTTCTCTAACACTAATACCAAACCAAAACTGTAGATTTTAATTGAATTAATGTATTAAAAATTTCTTCAACACGCGCTGGTTAAATTACCTCCTGTATCATGACCAAATTACCCCAATCACACCCTAATTTTGTATCAACTAAAAGTTGAATTAGAAAATGAAGTTAGTCTTTGGCTTATCAAATAAACCATGTAATTGTAATTATTACACCCAGTATTACCTCAATCATCCCCACACTTACCTCACTAAAAGCACCACAATTGAGCAGTCTAATACAATAACAAGGTATGTTGAATAGGGTTTATTACAAATTTGCTTTGCTGCAAAATTGGTGATTGCAACTTTTACAAATGAAATATCATGAAAGCAATTGCGCCTGCGGAGTTAGAATGCGATCGCCTCTCCAGTTCGGTCAAATACTGTTAACGCACTCGACTATAAGCTTTGACCAAGTATATGGCTGAAATTGTTTAATCGAAACTTTGAGTAATGCAGGTGCTTGGGCAAAAACTTCTTCTCAATGTGCCTTGTGAAGAGGTACAGAGCACTTCGTAGCAACAGTGCCTGACGCGATGCCTGCGGCGGGTGTAGCCATCGCACTCTAGAAAATATTGCCCACAACAAACAGGACAAGGGAGGGAATTACGTAAGTATCATAAGCGAAGGCAAAGAATACGCTTTTCTTTAATACCTAACAGCCATTCCCCATAATCCCTTCACTCCAGACGAAATCCTGCATCAACTTCTATTTCTGCCTTAGCAATTGGGTCATCCTCATCATCATTAAAGAACCCATCATCTTCAAAATCTTGTTCCAAAATATTTGATCCGGCTGGTTCTGAGATAACAGGTAACGAGTCAGGACTTGGCTCAGTGGCATCAAAAAAAGAAACCGAAGGGGGAACCAAACTAGCTGAAACAGGAGTTATTCCTACTCCATTAGTTCCAACTGTTGGTTGTAAACCAATCACACCCTGCGAGAAAATTCCACTATGAGGATTAACAAGAACTACCTGGGGCAACCCCTCCATCCCAAATGTCCGTTTCATCTTAATTATCTGAGCTTCAAGTTGCGCGATCGCATCATGGAGGGCCAATTGCAATTCAACACCAGATACACCTGCGGCTGATAGTGCAAACGGCAGGTAATACGCCCGCAGGGCCTCACATACTAACTCAGTTTGCCCTCGCTTCTTCGACTGGAGATAGCTAATTACTATCCCATCCTCTGTATCCTTGTTTCGCATGATTCGCGCCAACTCAACCGAATCGGCAGGCTTACTCATTCTTGCCATATTTATATCACCTGCAAACCAAGCTTCTCAGTAAGCTATTTGTCAATACTCTTACTTTAACCACACGGTAGGAGAACTTACCCCCGTATTTACTCCTAACTACCCCAATTCACACACTAATTACCCCAATCAATTGAAAATCAGGTGTAATTTTTTAAATAAAGATATGTTGTTAACTGATAAATAAACTCCCACAATTCCCATGATTGAGGTATTCTGAGGGCAAATTGACTCAACTATTTCAGCATTACTTCAAACATCAATTGTCTTGGAATAAAACTCTACAACCCTCTCTGCATATGAATTTATATCAGTCCCGTTCCACAACAGGCAATTGCTATCGCCATACAGTCCTGTAATTAAAACAAGGTATGTTTAATAGGGTCATTTTATCCTTATATTATTTGCAATAAACTAGATTAATTGACAATATATTCAATAAAATTGTTTATTATACAGTTCTAAATACTACTTTTGTTTCATATCTACTGTTTGATAACTAAACAAATTGATATAAATAACACCTAAAAATATCGGGAATTACGTATATTTTTAAACTTGACTCGCTAGGCGATCGCAAGCTGACGACATGATATACAATCCCTATAAACCAACAATTACAGCAATAATAATCAGGTCTACGGCTTCAGCATCACTTACAAGACGAACCACAAGATATTAACCTTGTATCCATATCACAAGTTACAGTACTCTCACGGACGGCATCTAAATCCAGTACAGTTTATACCAAAAATAGCAATAGTATTGTCTGGGATTGAGATCGTACACTGTTGTGAAACTTACCGTTATCCGCCAGTGTCGGAGTATGGCCCCAGACTGTGCGTGCCATTTAGTCCTGTAGTGAAACAAGGTATGGTAAATGACCCCGTAAAGCGAACTAAATCCATCAAGGTATACCTCTTTGAGGAAGAAAAAACTAGCATTGAGGAAAAAGCCACCGCCACAGGGGTAACTGCATCTGAGTATTTACGTTCCTGTGGATTAAGGCGGGTACTAACGGCAAAACCGTCTGCCGACTTGATAACTATCCGCGCTACTGCTGGAAACCTTAAAAGCGAACTGATGATGTTATCTCACTTAGCGAAAGAAACAAACAACCAGCAAATTTTGGATACTGTTAATAAGGCGATCGCACTTGTAGATCAGACCATCGCAGCTGCATTTAACATAGACGTTCCCGATAAATCACCCTCAAGCCAAGATAAATAAGGCATTGTAGGTTCTATAGCCCCCACTTTCAACTGTCTCAACTTGATTCCCGTCATCTACAAAAAACCCAATTTTCTCGATACGCTCAAGTATGTCTTGGGGAAAGATGATGCTGCGATTGTCGATACTAATATGATGGGAACAAAGCCAAATGAATTTAACCAGCAGTTTCTCACCATCAAGTACACCAACAAAGCAGTTAAACGGCAGTGCGCTCACCTCATCATCTCAATCGCACACCGCCCGAACTACCACGAGCATTTATCCAACAGTCAGTACAGTTATGTAGCAAGAGAATATCTCAAGGATATGGGATACTTGCCCAAGGAAGAATCATCTGTAGGAGCTACCAGTCAGTTCGTTGCAGTACGCCACCACGATCGCCACCACGAACACCTGCACATAATCGCCTCCCGGATTCGGTTAGATGGCAGCTTAGTTAATGATTCCTATGATTATTTCAACTCCCAAGTCTCAACTAGACGCATCGCAGCGGAACTAGGATTAGAGGTGACACCGACAACAAATGAAGCTGTGTCCTTTAAGTTAGAACAAGAGTACGGAATAATTACACTCACCAGCCCCAACCGATCAAAAAGCATTAGAGCAGTCAACAGTAAGCACAAAACCCCAACCAGTAAGGAAATTATTCGCCAAGCAATAGGAGAAGCCATTAAGGACAGTCCCACCGTCTCTACCTTCATTCAACGCCTGGAGGAAAACAACATTGGAGTATTGCCTAAGATGCAGGGGCAAGAACTACTAGGCTTTACCTACATTCATAATGATGTAAAAATTGCTGGTTATCAAGTATACAAACCTTATAGCTGGAACAAACTGCGGTCTGAATATGGAATCATGTACGACCCAGATAAAGATATAGAAGTAATTCAAAAAGCTAAAGCCAAAGCAATTGCTCGCATAAATAGCATAATTTTAAGTAATAATGATTACTTATATAGTGATAAACCTACTAATAGCAGTACAAGTGATAGCAATGGTGATACCGATAGTAACTCCAAAACACTTGTTAGTACATATACACTAAACAGTAATTATCCAAGTGAGATTCCAGTAATACAATCCAAATTATTGGAAGACAAACCCACATTGAAAGCAAATAATACTAAGAAGCAAGTTCAGCCGCATCCCCAAAAACAGTACCCACAACAGGATATTTCAGAAGAAAATGGTCTTACTGCTAAACAATTCCTGGAAGAGCAATCTTCCCCTGTTCCTCCTTCTCTTAACCTTCTGCCTTCTACTCTCAAACATCTGCCTTCTATAATCACTGACTATATGCTTGTTACCAATAACTTCCGTATCAAAGGACGGGAGTTGAGTGCCAGCTTAGATAGCAATACTCTGAGTGTTTACCGTCATGGGGATAATACTCCTGTGATGCAAACCTGCTACAGTCATGGAAACTGGTATGAAGAGATACAAACTCGATTAACAACAAATGAAATCGAGCAGATTGAAAGCCTGCGTTTCTTTACGCAACAAGTATTAATGAATAAACAGCGATCGCAAAGAGGTATTGAGCAATAGTAAATCATCTGTAGATAGAGAGAATTTAATCTACTCAGAATTAGGAGTAGAACTGGCGAAGACACTGTTGGCGAAGTGGTCACCAAGTGCAAACTAAACAGTTTAGGTTTTAAAAATTTCGTCTAGCAATCCAGGTTCTTTGTCTAGCCGGATGTGAATTTGGGGGCGGCTATTTGTGGACTTGTCAGGCATAAAAAATTGTTTTGTCTATTGGTGTCTAAGCATCAACAGTACAATTTTTTGCGTTTATATTTATTAGAGGTAAATTAAACCGTAAAATGTAGAAATTCGCTAACTTCAAGGCCGGTGCATTCAACAGATAAGCTATCTGGGTTGATTCCCTGAAAGTCTAGATTCTTTTTCTCATAAGTTTTTAGCCTACCTATTGTGCTTTCGGCTAATTCCTTGGTTTTAAATAAGCAAGCTTCTTCTATTTCAAAAGTCCATTCAGTATTTGATACGTAATAGTAATTTAAATCTAGAAAGTGACCAAATACTACCCAGACATCTTTTTTAGACATAAATTTTATTTTCTCTTTTATGAAGAATAATCAGCCCCAGCATTAATAAAATAACTATCTATTTCGCAGTAGTTATCGCCACTAAATATTATTCTAGGCTCCTCATAATAGAAAACTTCTGCATAAACATCTTGTTTTATTAATTCAGCAAAATTATCAGCTTCAAATGTTACGCCTCTAGGCGAAAAAAATATCTTCTATTCCAACTCCTCCAGTTCCGCCACAAGCCGGACATTCAATTTCCTCAAACTGATTTTTGTGTATTTTTGATTTTATTTTTTTCATAATCGTAAGTAAATTCAGGTATTTTACTAGAGGATTCAATAAAATAAGTCAAGTAACTTTTAATAATTTTAATATCTTCTTCTAGCCGATTTTTAGTAGATTTTATTCGGGATAATGCAATGTACAAATAAGTATCGATTGAATCTTTATCAGTTCCTTCTGCAAATTCTTCTTTTAAATCTTCTAAATTTTCAATTGAAAAATTTAAGTGGCTAATATGACTGCCAAAATCATCTAAATAGCAAGAGACTCTAGCTACAGCTTCCTTAATATCAGATGCTATCGTTTCATCTATGCACATAATCAAAAGTTAGATTTTGTTTCAAAATTAGTTAGCTAATTCTATAATTTTACTTTCTTGTGACATAACTCTTGTTTTGTCATAAATGTTGAAAGTAATATAACAATTTTACATTGTTTTGCATTTTTGCAGTTCTGCAATGTCTGCTAAAATATAATTTTGACAACATAACTCTCACAATAAAGACAGTTGCCCAGACGATACATTACTCTTACGACGCGTACGAAGGCTGAAGTGACAAACTGTACACAATACACATAAGTTTGTCCGATAATTATCTTATGACACAAAATTGTATAAATTATATGGATATACTCGATGAGCTTTATATACTAGATGAAAATAAACAACCTATTAAGCCCGACAGTCTTGAGCAATGGTCTGACTGGCGGAAAAATGAAAACAATATACAAGTAGCTTTAGATACTTTTTCGTGGGGAAGAGTATCTACCATTTTTTTAGGAAAGGATTATTCTAATTTTCCTAATCAAGAACCACAGCTTTTTGAAACTATGGTTTTTGGAGGTGAATACAATGGTAAATTCTGGAGATATTCAACTTGGGAACAAGCTGTTACCGGACATCAAGAAGTTTGTATGATAGCTATTTGAGCCTATTGTATTGGTGAGAAAAATCTAAACTTATAATAAGCCTAAAGTAAAAAAATACTGTTGTAAAATTGGTGACAAGTCAGCCATAATTTTTTGTTAATATGATAAGAATTTAGCACTCAAGAGCCAAGAGCAAGAATACAAAATTACCTCAGTATAATTAACAGTTTGATTTATCAACTTACATCTAGTTTTTATAACTATTCTGACGAATGTATTCTGACATAATTTCTAATCTTATTTTTAGAGAGGAGTAATTTTATTCATTTTATTCGCTCGATTGCCAACTTCAACCAATTCGTTCAGCTTTTGATACAGGAGGTTCTAAAAAATCGAATCCGCTTTCAACAAGCCACTGTTTAGAAATAGCATCAGGACGATTAACAATAAAGCTGCAAGCGTCGTCTAATTCTTCAAACACTCTGTTACAAATAGTTGGGTGCTGATAATCTCCTACTCCCACCACCCAAACCTCTTGCCCATAATTAGACAAGTAAATCCTGACTACGTTTTCTGGATAACAATGCCAATTTTTGGGATCGGAAACTACAGATATTGTATCTGTGGGGAAGGGAAGCTCACGATTAATTCTTCCGTCAGGAAACTCAGCACTGTACTTGGCTATATATTCTTGGATTTTTAGTTTAACCATATTTATTAGCTAAGACACACAAATGTTTTTATAAATCACAGCGCAACAACTTAATCTTGAAATACCCTCGTTTAAGTTTCTCACTTCCGCTGACTTCATAAAATTTATCTGGTTTTTGAACAATTTCAACCAGTCCCTGCGCTTCCATATTTTCAAACAACGACTGCCACGACGCAATATCTTGCTCAGGCGCAAAAATTCTAACATCGTTTATCTCGCCCATAAGCCTCTTTGTTCTAGCTATATAAAATTATAAAAGTAACTAGAACAAAAAACGATAACCCATGCCCAAGAAAAAATGTGGAATTGGATTTGACTGTGCCAGTATGATGCAGCACCCAGGCATAGATCCTGGCGACTGCTTAAATTACAAAACTTGTGGGAGTGCGCTTGAACTAACCCCCGATGAAGAACTCGAACTTGTTCGTATCCGGGAAGAACAAATGCGCCAGTATCAAGAACAAATTCGCCTGACTCGTCGTTCTGCCGCCATTATGATGCTGATGAGGCGCGGCTGCCCACAGTCACCAGAATCGTTAGGTATTGTCTCCGCCGTCGAGGCGATCGCCACCACATTAGATAATATTCGTACTGGACTTACTAACTTCGACGGACAGTACATCGCACCACCTAGTTGCGAACTCCACATTTACAATGTCAAACGCCCCAGTGGTACGTACTCATACTATAAACTAACTGCCGAAAACGCAATATTTGCACCTTCAGAGAAAGAACAACAAGTACGGGTAATTCACCTCAGCCATCATAATGATGCGCGGTATATAGAAGCACAACTTGGTATCGAACGGCGAAACAAGTTAACCCAGGTGCGAACACTGCTTCAGAACGCAAGCGCATTGCTTGAGGAAGCAACACGTCTACTTGAACAAACCACAGATATGAACAGTCCAAATGCTACAGTTGAAGTTTTCAATATTGATGAAATTACACCAAGCAATTTATAAAACCAGCAAAAAAAAGAAAAATTTACTTCGATTACTGCCGTCAAATTTTTAACCATAGTCTTACATAGACGTGCAACTTCAGCTTAGTTCTAGTTTCTTTAAATAAAAAGAATAGCTAGAATAAAGGGCAACCCTAAAATTTTGGCTTAATCTGTAGGTGTACATTTAGAATAAAGTTCCAAAATTTAAAATTTTTAAGGGTATGGACTCAATGTAGCGATCGCTAACAATCTCTGCGGGCGATCGCAAGAGTTATTTGTTTTCTCTGGATATCCAAAAATTTATGGGGTGAAAGGTTTTTTGGGTATCCTTTCTTTAAACTAAAGGTGTAAATTGACTAATAGTACTAGTTGACTGATTAGGTTGTAGGGATTTACGTAGTGTGACGATTGTAAGAATAGTCACAACTGTAAGGTAGATACGTTGTAGCCAGATACTACTCAAGCTTAGGGTAATACGTCCGCCAATAATTCCGCCTATGAACATTGTAAAACCAAGAATTATACCTAACTTGTAATCTACAAGTCCTTGCATCATAAATATTAAAGTAGCAATGAGTGAGGAAAATATATTAATAAGCTTAGTTGTTGCTATTGCTTGAACAAATGTCATGCGAAATAGCATTACATAGGCTGCTGTTAGTAAAGTCACATAACCACCACTAAAAAAGCCACCATAAATACCAATTATAAAAGTGGCTATATAGCCTACAATTTCTGCTGCCTGTGAGGGTATTGCTTCTGCTGGGACTACTCCAGCATTCTTGTTAGCAATTGATAATACCGTAACTAAAATCATTGAGATAGAGATAACAAGTGGTATTGATTTTGAAGGTACAATCAGAACAAGCAATGCTCCCAAAATTGATGATGTAAGCGTTAGAAAAATCAATAATGGTAAGCGAGGACGGTCAATTACTCCTTTACCAATAAAAGGTAATGTGCCACCAATGCTCATTAATGTTAATGCAAACATATTAGTAGCAAGAGCAGTGCGTGATTCAATTCCGAACTGAAGCATTACAGGTACAGTAATTAAAGAAGTGCTGCCAGTGATGACGCTGATGACGCTTGCTATCAAAAAAATTGTCATTAGAATAAGTAATTGAATAGTTAGCAAAATAGATACACTTCCTTTAAAGTACAGTTTGCCAATCGAAATACTGGAGTTAGTAATAAAAGTAAATTAGCACATAATCAATAAAACTTAAATAGCCTATTACATAGAAAACTTTACCAACCATTGATACTTATTAATGAATTTGTTGGTATTTAGCTAATTATTTATTCAAATAAATTATAATTTTTTTAGTTAGTTAACTACTGTCCTCAAGAACGAGCGCTAACTTCAAAAGACAGATACTAAGCTTAACAGCTAATCCCTGGCTAATGACTCCCTGGTAAGATAGTCAGCCAGGGTTTTCAATTGGCCGCGTCTTTCCCTGTGTCCAAAATTGTCCAAAACCTAGCTAGACATATCTCCTAAAGACTCAAACTTTGCGATCATAGGCACTTGTTGGATGAAGATGAACAGAGTTAGTAAGCACTACAGCACTGTAATAATGTGGGGTAAGAAAAAACTCAGAAAAAAGCGTACTATTAAAATCTGCCAACCAAGAGTAGGAAGGGTTAAAGAGGCAATGCTACCCTAGTTACGCGGTCGAGCCTTTATTTAAAGTTCAATAGGTAGTCGCCAAAGCACAAAAGATATGGTTACACTAGGCGCGCTTAAGTGAAACCAGTAGTTATAGTATTTGAGTTAATCTAGTAGTTGACTGGCCTGAATAAAAAGTAAAACCTAGTGCTATCCTGCTACCAATTTTCATGACTCGCCGTACTTCCGGCTGCTATTTAGTATTGAGTTTTCAACACATTGTCACTCTGCCTAAAACTACAAACACAACCAGAATCGCAAACATTACAAAAGTTACTACTGATTTATAAATAAGCAAAAAGTAATCAATAAGTTTGTATATTTTTTGTCATACTTAAATTAGGAAATCACGCAGGATAAGCTTTCATAAAGACTAAGCTAAGTAAAAACCTTGTTCCAAGGTACTTTTAACTACTAATAAATTGTTAGTAGAAATTAGAAATTTGTTGAATAGATTACTGATAAAGAGAAAGTAAAATTAAACTCTACGGGTATTTTAGTGCCAAAAAGTAAAAATTTATCTTTAATTTTATAAGTTTAATTGTTCATATATGACAATTCAAGCTAAACATTTTGACACTAGATTAAATCAATGGATTCATACAGATGGTAATACAAATAATCCAGATTCGCTGTTAAAGGAAGAACTTAATAATACTCTACTAGAACATTTCTTTCCTGAGGTAAACTTTTCGTTCGGGCATATGGACGAAAAGTCTACTGTGGAACAATTAACTAATCATCCAGAAGGTCATAAATTATTATTATCATCAAAAACTCGGTTGTTATATGGCCCCGAAAAATGTCTAGATACAATTAGGCAATTATGCCCTGATAACAAAGATAGAGGTGCTTACGGATCTATCTTTCTTGGTTCATGTAGAAATGCTGTTAATAAAGAGTTAAACATCCTAATAGTTGATGATAATAATGGTGAAAATGGCGGCATTATTAGTGATGACCAAGCATATCGGTTAACAGGAGACTGTTACGGACAAATATCAAAAGACCTGTATCACGAATTAACTAAGCATCAAAAAGGTGATAAATATCGAGTAATTCAGCACCGCTTTGGTTGGACTGATCGAGACGGAGATGATCAGAAATACCGTTTTGGTAAAGGTACACTACGCCCTGCTAACCTTGAGCAAATCCTCAATTATCAAGACTCCAATAACTCAACTAAAATTGACCTAATTCTTCCCTTATCTGCGTTCAAGGGAACTGATAAAGATAATCCCAATGGCCCAACTAAGCCTCAAATTCAACCTGGATTGTACAGACAAAATATCTGGCTAGGTGAAAAATCACAATCTGAACTCGGTAAGACAGCTATCTCACAGTTACTCGCTTCATTCCCTAACGGACTAAAAGACTTTACCGAACAATTAGAACTTGAAGCCAAAAAGCTTAAAGAAGCACAGGATGACCCTCGGCAACTTGCACAACTTTACTGCGAAAAGTACGAGAAGCGTAAAGCCTTTCTTGAAGAACAAGCAACCACACTAGAAGAACAAGCAGCAGAAGATCCAACATTAGCAGAAGAGTTAGAAACTTTGCGCTCGCGCATTGCTACTGACTCGTTGATTTACAAACTCATCAAAGCTGACCTGCAAGGAGAGGGGCAACTTCTCGAAACTGAGAAAGTACAGCGCGAACTCGCCCGGTTCGTCCAAAACGAGTGGAAAGAAATCGCCATCGGCAAGACGTTAACGTTTGAGCGAGCAATGGTCATTCCCTCCAAAGACCTGCAAAATGGGGAAATTTCCATACCGCATTATCAAGACGGCGAAGAAGTTCTCAACTTCCGCTCCCCTTTCCTTAACTCAAATGGTCTGTGCGTCTCAACTAACAAAATTGTAGAAGATATCCTTGGGCCTGATGGTCAACCTCTCGCTGGTGCGATCGCTGTCTCGGACGAAACAAGCGATCGCATTTACAACCGTCTCAATGAGCAAATTAAATCTATCCTGCCAGAAGCTCAAGGAAAAAATATCCAGTTAGAAGGTATTGAAAATTACTTAGACCAAAGTATCAGTAAGCTCGAAACTAAAGATAAAATCGAGTTTACTAACAAATTTAACGAGTATATTTTAGAACTACAATCAGTTGGTTATGAATTAGAGATTCTCCCTCAAGAGTCCGAACAAGAGCGCCAGGCACGCGATTACGATGGTGATTGTATCGGCTTCGAGCGGGCAAGCAAGTATCCCAACTTCACCATCGAAGCAAAAGAGCGCAACCTGCCCGAAAACGCCTACGCTCCAACTGTCAAACTTAAAAAACAATCTTTCTACCAAGAAGATGGAAGCCAGCCAGAATTTGAGGAAATCGCCATCCACATGAGCGATGGCATTAGTGTGGGTGTTATCAACAATCACCTTACCTCAATTGAGGCGTTAGAGTCAGAAATTACGATTCTCAAAAACTTTGGTAGTGAAAAAGACTCAATTGAGTACGTACAGCAGGTAGCCAAACACTACGAAGATTTATTCAAAACAGAAGCCTGGGCAAAATCCAAGGGTATTGAAGGGAAGGAGATTCCAAGCAAGTATCGCAGTTACATGGAAGAGTTCATCAAAACTGTTCGACAAGAACCCTTAAACCAGGCTAATGCAGTAGTGGCGATGAACATTAATACCCAAATGTATCGTGAAATGATTGCTGAGGCAGCATTTCAAAATCAAATTTCAGTTGACCTTTTCAAGAGTGCCAAAAAACCTGAAATTGAAATTATTCGCAACAACAGTCGGATTCTTCACCGTGAAGTCAACTATATTAAGGATAAGAAGAAAGATGTCTATATTGACAATACAATTCAAACGACAGGATATTCTCCTGTTGAATTACTAATTGCTCAAACCAATCAGTATTTTGAAAAAGCTCGCCTCGAATCGCGTGAAATCGTTCAATTTCAAGCTTTATTTAAAGGGGTTGAATTTTCTCACGAACAGCGATTAAGAGCTACCCTCATCAAAAAAGAATTCGACAAATCATTCAACCGAGCAAGTGAGCTATCTAAACAAAAAGAAACTGAAAAAGGGCCATCTGTAAATATTACCCTTGCTAATGGTAATCAAGTAAGTATAACTAATCTTCTACAGTATGATAATAAATTTATCTGGAAAGCTAATACAATTACGATAAAACTATCAGAAATATCCGAAGATAAGCGCAATAATAACCGTCCGCATAAATATTTAGTTTATGCTCAAATTAACGATGAAACTGAAAATGGTAAACCCAAGTTTAGAACATTAGGAACACTAGCGAGAGAGCAAGAAAATAAACTCGAAGAGATAGGAATTACACTTGGGCACGAAGTAAAATCTAACAAAATATTATTCCAGCCTGAACTAAGCGAAGGTCAAATTAAACTTCTTTACCAAAAAGCTTACCAGATAGCAGAGGAATTTTATAATTCGCTCCCAGAAGACCAAAAGCTAACAATGGCAGCTGCCACCTGGGCAGTATCAACTACTCGTGAGAATAGTAATGATAAAAGTAGCGATCGCCAAAATAAAGTTTCTAATTTCGCTTTTGCTACCTTTCCTCAAGAGATTATCAGTCAGTTAAATACACTCAAGTTTACCGAGTTTAGTATCACTGGGTTTGACCGGAATAGTGAGTTTTTAAATGAAAATCAACCTCAGAGTATTCGATTTAATCTAGCTGAAGATGGAAAAAGCGTAATTGAAATCCAGAATCAAGAGGGTAATTACGAATCATTTGGAAATATTGAACAAAGTAACGCCCGGCTACCAATTGGTACTATTGCTATTGGTAATCTTGAAAAAGGTGAAGTATATACCACCTCTGTTACAACCAAAGTACCTGGACTACCAGAACTAACTTTCAAGGTAGGCGAAGTTAATAAGTTTGGAAATTCCCAAAGGTTTAATAATGAACCTGTAATGTTAACAATCGAAAAGGTTGACCTGATTCGGGAAGACTATACTATCTATCTTCAAAATGGTAACAAACCTGAAAAACTAGGCAATATTGATAAAGAATCAATCAAAGAAGGTATTGCTCAAGGCTGGCTAGCAGAAAAGCCTGGGAATGGGCAAAAGTTACATCTTAAAATTCAAACTATCATCACTGAACAAAATGCCTATGCTATAGCAGAAACATCTCAAAGCAATCTATTACGAATTAATATTACGAATCCAAAATACAAGAAACAGGAGATTAACAACCAAGCATTTCAAGAAACTTTAGTTCGTGCATTTGATAAAAAGCACGTTTATATTGCTAAAATTGGCGACCAATCACTCGGTATTATTGGTCAGCATAATGAACGTCTCGAAGCTGATTTAAATAAAGGGAATATACAAAAACAGTGGCAAAGGAAAGAAACTAGCACTGTACAAAAATTAATTGATACGGGTATTATTCGCCCAAACCAACAACGAACCACTATCCCTGTACAGATTACCAGTAATGAAAGTACCTGTAAAATAATTATTAATCCAGAAACAGTACAGTATCCTGACAAATGGGTTAAACGCAGTCAGCTTATAAGTAATGAAAAGCCTGTCAGAGACGAGCAGCAGGAAAAACGCAACCAAATACTCGGTAAAATTAACGAACGCCCTACAATCATGTTCCAAGATAAAGAACAAAAATTAGTAGGACTTTTAGGATTAGCAGTTGATGAAAATCTAACCGAAAAAACCAAAAAGTATCTCGAAAAAGTAGGAATATTATACGAACAACTTCCTGTATCACAAGCTCGGTTAGAAGGCAAAAAGGGAATGACTGTATTCGTACTTGATGAAACTACTATCAGCAGCGAATTAAGACAAACCTTTATTAACCGTGCTGGTGGTCATATCAAAAGTGCAGATACACCCTCACAACCCACTCCAATCATTCCCCAACAAACTGTATATTTTTATAATCCAAATCAACAATATACTTCTCCCGATGGAGCGCAGGTAGAAACTAAAGAAGCTTTTGGATTAGTAGTCCCCGCACAAGACGCGATCACTGTAGCCACTTGGTTAGAATTGAAATCTACTGAAAACGACTATTTTATTGAGAGTAACACAGCTACATTCATTTTTAATAAAAATGAGATTAGTGAGAAAATAACCGAAGAATTAAATACTTTACTTGGAGAAGCTATTAATATTGGCGAAGCTGATGGTTTTGACCGCTACGAACAGCTTAGTGCAGATTTAAATCAAAAAGTTACAGATGAAGGTAGTCTTTTAAAATTAAACCATATTCCAGAAAATAGTGATTACCAAAAAGCTCTAAAAGCACTTCCTAACCGTCCAAGAGAACTCAATCAAGAAGATTCTCCAGTACCAATTGTTCCTGCTAAAGCTTTACCAGAAAAGAATACAACTAATATTCAATTGAATACTAACGCCACAGTTGGAGTAATTTCACAAGTCTATCAAAACGCGGTTGAGATACAAGCAATAAATAATACACAATCAGAAACTAATAACCAGGCAATATTACTACCCAACTCGCGTCAAGCCGATCCAACTAAAGCTATTGAAATTTTGGGTAAGATAAGCGAAAAAAAAGTAGAACAGCTGCGATCGCATCTTGAAACCCACCTCAAACCTATACTTGAAAATGACAAATCTAACTATGCATTACTGAGACAAGTCGCCTGGATCGGTGCAAAATGGGATTTGAAGGATAAAGACTTTAAGCCAGGGGTACAGGACGACAAGTTGATGGAACTTGTTAAGCAAGTATATCCCGACGCTGATATTGTGCTGGTAACTTATTCCGAGAACCCCGGTGCTGGCATTAACTATCACCGCGATGACTCCTACGCCGCGACGGAGGCCCGCAGCATTAATATCGGAAATTCTGACTGGGGCTATCGCGCTGCTAAGGAACGAATGGCATGGACTAGGGAAGAGAATCAGGACGCACCATATCAAGAGTTTAAACTTGAGTCGGGTACAGTAACCCGCTTTAACTGCAAGAACGAACACGCTGCACTGAATACTGAGGCTGGCAGATGGTCTATCAACATCTGGTCAATTAAAAATGATCTGGGCAGAGAAAACAGCGTTCGCCAAAAATTTGAGAACTTCCTCACCTCAAACCAACCTCCTCGTGCGGTAGTCCAAACTAACAACGACCTCACCATCAAAGCTAACGAGTGGACACCAGGGGGAGAAATTAAAGTAGAGCGCAGTTATACCAGCCTCAGAGAAGTCGCCCAAAACATACCCTCACACCCTTCAAACCAACCAACTGTCGAAGAAATTATCGCCATTGGCAATTTCACTGCGGCACGCGCTGCTAATCCTCAGATTCCAGACAACCCAACTATATCTGGAAAACCAGTACCAATGATTTATTCGCTGCATCTGCACGGCGAAGCTGCCGCAGTACCAGTTGACACAACCATTGATGCTATGCGCGGACACGGTAGGATACACACTACCAGAGGTGTAGACTACCAAAAAACTTATGGTATCAATGAGGGAGATATTGCGATCGCCCAAGGTAAAAACGGCGAGCAAGTTGCTTTTCGGGTAGGTAAGCAATACAAAATTACCACCCAAATGATTCAAGACCCAAGTTACCAGCAAGCCTGGGCGAGATGGGAGAAGCATTCACCAAAAGAACTTACCCAAACTCAAGCGAGTAAGAGTCAGGTATATGGCTTATTCATGGAGCCACTAGGAGATTATGTCAATGGCAAAATTATTCCATTCCCAACCATCCAAAAACAACCTGCAACTCCAGTAAATATCAGCCCCGACTCCAAAGATGGGCTGGGAGTTGCACTCAGCCTTGCCACTGCACTCGCCAAAGAACAAGGCAAGCTGCAAAACGATTACCAAGTTTCAGTCAAAAATAATCCTGAAGCCCCCGCCGGGCAGTATGGAGTAGAAACCCATATCCAAAAACCTCAAGGGGTAGCATACGCATCCGCCGAACACGCATTTAATCACCAAAAGCAGTTGCATCCATCAGTTGATGAATACCAGCTAATGGTAGAAGTGCTTCAGGCTAAACTCGAACAACACCCCCGGCTAACTGAGGCGATCGCCAAACGCGGGGGAGTCAATTGGTTAGAGAATTGTACAAGCATTACTAATGCTCAGGATCAACAGTGGGAGGGTAAGGGTAAAGAATCCGCATTTATTCAAGCCCTTAGCGAAGCATATATGTATGTAGTTGCAAAAACACAACAAACTACAGTACAAACCCAGCAGGACAAGTCCCAACAGACTGCTCTGCGGCCCACAAATCCACTGTCCCAACTCGAACCTATAAACGCCGCCGTCGCTGAACACATGAAAAAAGACATTGCGATGGCCCAAATAGCTACCCAGTTTATCGGTAAATCAGCTGCACCCCCCGGTACACCTTCAAGCACTCGAAATTACGAGCAAGCATGGGGGGAACGCGCCAACACAGGAAATTACTCAAAAGAAGACATCATTATGGTGTCCGGATCTGGCCCGTGGCGCGGAGTAACAAGCGAGCAAATTTCCCAAACATTTGAAAATCACTATAAACCCCTACTTGATAAGGCAATAGCAGCGAAAAGCTCTTTTCTAGTTGGAAACGCACAAGGAACTGACCAATTAGTTCAAAATTATCTTCAAGAAAAAGGGTACAAAGTAGAACAAACTTCCCAAGGATACACAGTATTTAATCCTGTAGAAAACACCAAAGTTAGTAGCGATATTATTTCTGCCCATACACAAGTATCACATAATTCGTTGATTGCTAAAGACAAGAGCATTTTTTCATCACAACAAAGCCAAGAACCAAATATTGACCAAGCACTCGCATCACCTGCTCAACCCAAAATGCAGCAGGTTGGAGCAATGGATAGCATTATCGAGCGGATGAAAGCTAATACAGTGCAAAATCTCCAAGACTGGTATATGGCAGCTGAAAAACTCGGTAAATCAGACACATATCTCAATAGAATTCAAGAGATAACTAATTTATACATTCAAGAAAATATTAGTCTTGAGAATGCTTTTAAGGCAATGGAACAAGACATTAAAGAATTAGAAAAAGTTAATGAGATGACCAGTCTTGCTCAACGTGTAGTTAAGACAATTGGACAAGAAGATATTAATGGCATTATGTCAGTCCAAACAGAAAAATATCAGATTGCTACTCAAACTCAAAACCAAACTTATTTAGTTAAAGATAAAAAGGATAATATCTTGTTATATGTCAAACAGGGAAAAACTCAAGTAAGTAACATCAGTGATAAAACATTACAAGATTTTCAAGTTATGAATCTTCGCATCAATAATGCACTCAAAGATATCAAAAAAGATTTAGTAGAGAGGTAATTTTACTATGAAAGAATTAATCGAGTTTCCAGCAGAAGGTTTAACTCCAGCAATGCAAGCTTGTCTCCTTAGAGAATTGATCGCACAACTTAATATACCTGATGAGAAATTTGAAGAATATGCAAAAAATCCTCCAACTGCTGAGGAACGACAAGAAGCTGTGTTAAAGTTAAATTCAGAAATGAATAGAATCAGTGAAATAGCACAAGAGGAAGTAAAGTTAAGCTCCACAGAAATTGAACTTATCAATTTTGTTAATCCAGTTAGTCCAGAGTCACCTTTACAACCCGAAGTAAGCCAGTCAAAAGAAAATACAATTGAGCCAGATGTTCTAAAAAACTTTACAAATAAAAATGACGACAAGAATGGCAATCTAGTAGAAGAAGGTCAATACGATAAAGTACAATCTATTATCGCTAATTTCCAAATTCAACAATTTGTTATTCCTGTAATTTTAGACTGCTTAAATATATTCGGTAAACCAGACAAAGAGACACAAAGTATTATTTATAAAGGTGAGGCATATACTGCAAGCCTAAAATTAGAAGAAAATTCACAAACTCTTAGCCTTGATAGAAATTCGCCTGATTCAGAAGCAAGCCAAGAAGCATTGCTAGCATCTCGTAATAATAGCTCAGAGAATTACTCTATCATCATCAATAACCTTACCCATAATGAATTTGAACTGTTTAAGGCTCTGTTCGATGAGCAACAAGCACGCTGCGAACAGAACCAACAACAATTCAAAAACCAGAATGCTGTTCAAGAGATAGATTAAATTAAATCAACCCAAAGCACACACCATACGAAAAAGCTATAAACCCCAAAACTAGCTTGTTATTAAAACTCAAGGGAGTTTTGGGGCAAATAATAACCGCAACAGAAAAATAGTAAAAAGACGCAGTAAAATCAAACAAACTCGTCGGGTTAATAGGTAATCTACCTAACCCGACCAAACATAGCATTACTATTAAAGACCAAACAACAATATTTTCTATCCATTCTAAAAGGTTATTGAAATTCATAAAAAATCGTTTATTACTCCCTAAATTTGATAAATACTATTAAAACTAAAACCGATCAATAAAATTGCCTAGTAAATATATTGCTTAATGAAAACTACACAAACCATCCCGTGACTTTGTAAATTTTTTAAAATTAAAAATAAAGTTTTTAAATAAGCTGATTAATTTATAGTAACTGTAAAGATTAAGAAACAGTAAAAAGTAAGTGCTATAAGTATTATTATCAGGGACAATACTAAACCAAACAGTATGTAATATGAAACCTATTAATGTTGTCATCATTGAAAATGAGAACATATCTAGGGTCGGTGCGGCGACGATATTATCTGAAACTGGTAAAATCCAGGTATGTGGCCTTGCAAAAACCGGAAAAGAAGGAATAGAAATTGTTGACCAACAAAAGCCAGATATCGTGGTGATAAATATTGATTTACCTGATATCAATGGCACTGATGTCATAAGTTTAATTAAATGCAAACACACATCAATTAAAATAGTGGTTATGACTGCAAATAGCAGCCGAGATACCATTAACGCAGCAATTAGTAATGGCGCAGACTGCTACTACTGTAAAAATAATGCCAGAGAAGAAGTAGGAGAAAGATTCATTGAAGCAGTAATGGCTGCATACAATAACGAATCATGGATTGACCCAACTATTAATCGCATTTTGATTGATAATCTTAGGTCAAATGACACAGCCGATAAAAATTCACTAGATTTGTTAAGTGATTTCTCTAGTAAAGAAATTACAGTTCTCAAATTAGCGGCTGGTGGCATGAAAAATAATGAAATTGCTAATGTCATGTATGTTTCCGAAGGTACAGTCAGGTCATATTTACATAATTCATTTATCAAGTTAGGAGTCAAAGATAGATTAAACGCTATCCGGGAAGCTATCCGCCTGGGAATCCTCAGCTTTGCAGACATGAAAATCGAAGAAGAAATTACTCAAGAAACCCACACAAGGGTCAAAACCAACCAAAATAGTCAAAAGGATACAGCTAAAACGAGTAATAAGGGATACAAAGGCTGGGTTGCCTAGAAAATTAATCAACTGCAATTATGCAGCCGCCTGAATACTTCTTCTGCTGGCGGCAAGTTTTAATGATGGCGGCGTTTTTCATATAAATACTACGCGCTACCTTACCTTCATTGGATTTAGCCCAATCCAGAAGCTTTTTATCTTCGGGTTGTAAGATGGCAGATCCAGAAGCCGCCTGCTGAAAAGTTACACTTCCAGCAATGGTCTTGTGTGTAAAAACACCAATTGCAGTCCCTAAAGCCAGTACAAAACCCAATACTCCCGCTACTTGTGCCAATCGCCAATTACTTACACCCAAGAGAGGCAATGCCCCACCAGCTTGCTTAGTCATCTTAATTAAATCCTTAGCGGCTTGGGCGATCGCATTTTTTTGTTGCTGTATTGCCACCTTAGAAGCACTATTTAACTTATCGTCCACCATGTCAGCCCAACCCACCACAAGCGAGTCAAGCCTACCAGGTAGTTGCTGTAACGCAAATTGGGTTGTACCTAGTTCGGCATATAGATTAAACAAGGGGTCATCAGGTCTAACACCCAATTTAAGTATCCAATCAGTGACCTCTGCTTTCTTTTCTTCAGAATATTCTGCAATTACTTTTTCAACAACTTTTGCAATATTGGTCATAGGTTGTTTAAACAGTTAATTTAAAACCTCACTGTCAATTTGGTAAAGATAATACTTACCATTCTTCAGATTCAATATTTTCATTTACATCAAAATTGGAAGGATTTTGTTGATTTGCACCTACAGAAGCTAGTTTTGTACAGTGATTACCTAATCCTAAATAATTCAAAGCAATCTCATTAGAAACAATAGAATTATTAAAATTCTCTATCCAGTTGAATACTATTGAACGCTGAATAGTATTAAGAGGCGAGTTAGTTTCAATAAGTTGAGCATAGGGTAAACCAGTATCCTCAAGCAACTCGTAAAATTCGTTATGCAATCCCCCCAAAACTAGCTCCAAGCCATTTAATTTTTTAATATCAGCTTGGAATCTACTACCTTCATAGTATCGAAATTGCTTGCCAAAGTAATAATTTTTGATAACAACATAGTCAACTTGACTACCAAAATGCTGGTATAAATCCTCAAGATAATCTTCAACACAGTCTTTACGATGTGATATCGGGTGCAAGAAAGTAACACGATATCCGAGATGGTTAAGATTTTCTATCAGTGAAACATCTTTATCAAAAAACTTGAACTCTTGATGGTTTTGACCTGGCATATCTGTCAAAACTACATCAATATTTGGAAACATTTCTAAGTCAAGTAATAATCTATCTGAATCGCCCCTAGACAATCCCAAATGGTTTATTTCAAAACCTTTTGATTTATACATCGACAGTTTGTTACGATAACCGTGGTAGAAAATACGCGCATTGCATTTACTTTTCAAGTACAATTCCAGCAAGAGCCGAGAAACTGTGGACTTACCCACACGCGCATCACCCGATGTAATTACAAAACGCTTTTTAAACATAATCAACCAAGCAAACTATTCAATTAAGCAGCTATATCTTGAG
Source organism: Tolypothrix sp. PCC 7712 (assembly GCF_025860405.1). Taxonomy (GTDB): domain Bacteria; phylum Cyanobacteriota; class Cyanobacteriia; order Cyanobacteriales; family Nostocaceae; genus Aulosira; species Aulosira diplosiphon. Next base: position 69,558 of record NZ_CP063786.1, read on the forward strand.
ATGGTAAATTTGCATCTTGGTTTTTAGCTTTTTCTTTTTCTTCGTTTTCTCTAAGCTCTTTAGACTTTTCTACAACTGCTGGATAGTAACAGTCATCTGATTGTATATCAAAACCCAATAAATTAAATGCTGGCTTAATTTGCGCTTCAAACTCAGCAAGCCAAGATTTAATTCTTGACTTAATTACAATATTTGTTTCTTTATGAGTCTGACCTTCATTAAAGGTTAAAGCATGGCGGTCAAGAAAGTCATAAGACTTGTAGAATAAATCTGGCATTACAAGTTCTATTAGACTTTCTGCAAGCATATTCTGACGTAGGGAAGAGTCATTATATCGCTCAAACTTTTCTTCTTCACCATGAAAGAGATTTTTGACAACAATATAATCTACTTGGTCTTTACAAAGTTCACGAAGTTTTTCTAAAACATTTATAGAGTCAAGAACTCTACTAATCACTGAAACCATTGTTACTCGACAATTAATTTCAGTTTTCAGAACTTCAAAAAATGCAAGCTCTTTAACATAACTTTCAAAAAAACCTCCAGATTGTGCAGGTAAGTCTAATAATGTGATAGGACAATCACTCTCATCTAGATTAATTAATAAATCGTCAGCACCACCTCTATGAAAAATATCAATATAACGTATTATTGGGCGGTAATCTTTTTGAAAATATCTTTCTATTTGAGGATTCCTTAAGTCAGCTTCATAAGCAACACAGGGTAGATTTTTATTAATGTAAAGTTGAAATATTGCTCGTGCAAAGGTACTTTTACCCACGCCACCTTTATCACCTGTTATAATTATCAGTCGCTTTTGAGGTTTACCATTAGTATTGGAGGAAGTATTATTTGACATGGCTGGTTGTTCTTTATTTTTTCGGGTCATAATATTGTTTACAAAGTGGCTAAACTTTGTTTTGTCAGGTTAATATCAATCTAAATTTTTAAATTTGTAAACAAAAAATTCATAAATTAAATTAATGCAATAGGTAAATCAGCAACTATATTGCTCAATAAAATCTTCCTAATTTATTTTGAATAAACTACTCTGAGTATGTAACCTATCGCTTAAAAAACCAAGCAACAAAATTCCATATTAAAACAACATTTGTTGATATGTAAATTAGTCATAAATTTTATGTCGTTTAAAGTAACTTGACTTTCAAAAAAGGCATTATGATATTTTGATGGTAAATAATCTATGAGTGAAGTACGAGCTGATTATGATGGTGCTTGGAAGGAAGGTGTAGAACAATATTTTGAAGCGTTTCTTGCATTCTTTTTTCCAGAGATTCAAGCAGAAATTGATTGGGAACGAGGCTATGATTTTCTCGATCAAGAATTGCAGCAGTTGATGAGAGAATCTGAAATTGGTAAACAATTTGTCGATAAGCTAATCAAAGTTTGGCTAAAAGATGGAAAGGAAACTTGGTTGCTGATTCATCTGGAAATTCAAAGTCAAGTAGATCCCAACTTCCCTAAACGGATGTTTTCTTACCACTACAGAATCTTTGACCGTTATAACCAAGAAGTTGTTAGCTTGGCAATTCTGGGGGATAATCAAGCCAACTGGCGACCGCAAGAATATAGTTATGGACGTTGGGGATGTCGTTTGAGTCTTCAGTTTCCCATTGTCAAGCTACTGGACTATGAATCTCGTTGGTCAGAATTGGAACAAAGTGATAGTCCTTTTGCTGTACTAGTGATGGCGCACCTGCGGACACAAGCCACAACTCAAGATTTAGCAGGCCGATTGCAGTGGAAGTTGAGCTTAATTAAACGAATGTATGAGTTAGGCTATAGTAGAGATAAAATCCAGCAAATCTTCCGGTTGCTAGATAGATTAATGACTCTACCACCGGAGTTAGACTTAAATTTTCAAGCCGAATTAGAGCGTTTTGAGGCTGAACAGCAAATGACATACATAACAAGCATAGAACGCATAGGTATAGCAAAAGCTACCCAGAAATATATTGCTCAAATCCTAACAATTCGATTTAAAAATGTTCCTACTGAATTAGTAGAAAAACTAAATGAATTATATGACATTGAGTTACTGAATCAATTGTTAGAAAAAGCTGTAACTACAGGTTCAATATCTGAGTTTGGGCAACAATTAAGTCAGGAAGATACAAATACATAGTTTCAAATTTGCACGGAATGCTGATTGTACAGTTATAAAATTCTAACTATCGGCTAACTTTTTTTGCTTTCAAATACAAATTAATTCCCCAATCAAATCTGCTGCCCGCTTTCCATATTTTTGTTGAATAGCATCCCTGTACGGCAAGCAATCTTCACTTAAAAAATCACGAATAAATAGAGAAAAATCAAATCCTCTTTTCGAGTCCACGTATTCTGCTAATTCAATATTAAACAGTGATTTAAATTCATCCTCTCTTTGTTTCAGTGCTGAATATTTAGTTAAATTATTGGCTTGGAAGATTGGTTCAACTGCTTGATTAAACAGTTTTTCCATTAAGATATCTTTCATAGCTCCTTCTATATTTTTGTACAAAATTTTACTCACAAATTAATAACTTCTGTAAAGCTGAATCACCTCTTTTTGTGCAGTTAAAATCTAAAATACCAAACATCTTACCGCCTGATATCCCTCATCTTTTCCAAAATTTTTCGCTTTCCAACTCCAAGGAAAACGGTAGACACCCAGGATTGGCAGTCGCCCACTCCTCAGCTTCTGCAATTAGAGTTTCGTTACCGGAATCGAGGTAGAATTGCATTTTGGCACGTTGCTCTAAGCGATCGCGTTCTTGAGTGCTGAGAATATGTCCCGTGATTACGCAGTATTGGCGCACCTTAGCCTTAGCTTGGGTTAGAGCCATTAGCCGTAGTTTTGTCACTCGCTTGAGTTCCTCGATGCGGTAGGAAACATCAGTAGTCTCCTCACCAACAGATGCGCCCTGCAAGCCGTTGTTGGCGTTTTTGAGTGGTTGTTCTAGTGGAACCGCAGCAGGTATCGAAACTACACCCAGCCCGTTATTCTTCGTGTTAGATAAGTTTTGATTATCAACTTTTGACGACGTGCCAGAGCTACACAGGTATATAAAATCCTGATCAGAACTGAATTGATTTGATTGTAAAATATTTGTATGAACTGAATTCTTTAATTGATTGCTGGTTTTATTTAAATTAATTTCAGCAGTATTAGAAGAATTTATGAATTCAAGATTTTCCGCAGACTGGATGACAGCTGAGTCTGACTGAGAAACATCAGGTTGTTCAACAAACCCTGCTGACTCCAGCCCTTGGGGGGCTGTAGCAGCAGGAGGTAAACACTTACAAAAAACCTTCATATAGAAAGAATGAACGTAATTACTTATTCCACAAGGATTTTGAGTATCGTGTTTTACAAACGAGCTTTGAAATTCGTAAAATTGCCCGTTCTCGCTTGATTGATAAGGGTTTAAGCTATTTTCTGCCCAAGGGTCTAAAATGTAGCGTGTGGGATGCCACAAATGTAAGTGCTTTTGTAGTGTCTCTTGAGAGACAGTTTTGTTAAAGCGGCGTTTATACTCAGCACGTATAGCTTTTGCCCGTTCAGTAGCCCCTGCTGGTAATCCACTACCCCACTCTATTGCTGTTACTACTATCTGGATGCGTCTTTGGGCTTGTTGGCTACGTTCCCAGTTCTGCTGGTGGCGACGGTCAAATAAAATTACGTTATCTTTGGGTTGCTCAATGCTGCTAACACCTGCTATGGCTTCTGCAAATGTGTTGGCGAATGTACTCAATAGCCGTTCGGGATAACTAACGTAGGCACTGTACCATTTATTACGAATTGTGCATTCTACCCAATGCCGTACTCTAGCTTCGATTTCATGTTGGTGTCGGCAATATTGCTTATAGCCAGGGGCGTTGATTGCGGTGGAAAGGCAAAATTCGACTAATTTATCGCCTCTTAAGTCTAGAAAGACGATTCCATAGCCTGCAAAAATCTGGAGGAGGGTGTTTGTTTGTCCTTGTCCCGTCCAACCGATCGCAATTATTTCTTCCCAGTTGGCACGCCACTGTGCAGCATCAGCAGACTCTTGCTTACGATATCTCTCCTGTGCAATTTGTTTTTTGGCTTTGTTCGCTACCCGTTTTAATTTGGTTAAATCTTGCCGACTGGCCGCGCGATCGCAATAATCGAGGAAGATAGAAACGGAATCGCTAATTGGTTGTAAGTCATCATCAAGTAAAAATGACCCACTACCCGGTTGCATGGGACAACGGATGGCTTTGTAGTTGGTTATTTGTTTGGCACTATATGGTTTAGTATTGGGGAAGATTTCTAGGTGTCCTTGGCGTATGATAAAGCCTGCATTTCTCAAAGTAATTTCTAAGGCGCAAGCTACGGCAAAGGTGGGCAGGGGAGATGCAAAGTTTAAAATCAAGTGATAACCACCACTAAAGCTGGACTGGAGAATGACGATATCGACTATGCCGATTTCCTCTAGTGCCGCTTTGATGCGACTTATGGATTCAATGTTATGGTAGTCACCAAAAAAGTCTAAATCGATTGTGGCGTAACGGGTTGTGTTGTCAAAACGCAGACCTACTAGTTTTGACTTATCTTGGTGCAGCTTCCACAGTTGGGAAGGTTGCAGGTAATAATCGATGGTACGCCATGCTGGTTTTGCACCTTCTACTAAAGAAGGGGCAACTATCGCCCCAAATGGATGCCAAAAACGCTCTACGTAGCGTTTGCCCAATGATTCTACGGGCAGGTGGGGTTTGATTTTCTTTTTTACAGGCTGTGAAAGACTTAATTGGGGCCTGTTATCAACATCTGCCCCGAAATCTTCTTGGAACATGAGTGACTGTCCTGATGGTTTTAGTGCATCAGGTAGCCTCGCTGTTGGTCAAAATGTGTTAGCCTAAATTTGAAATTTTTGTTTTATTAAGAAGCGGTTGGTTATCCGCTTGTTGGAGGCGACTGGTAATCGTCTCATGGTTGAAAGCAAACAGAGGTTATACTTGTTTAGGCTTAGACATACGTAGGCTTAGGCTAAGATTTAGTCCAACACGCTTCACCAACAACAATGCGGCTACCCAACTTTTTTTTGAGAGCTATTTAAATACGTCAGTTCTAGCGAAGTTGTGACTAAATCTAGAAAATAGTTTTGGAATAAGAATGCAAAGCTAGTAACACCTAAAAGTGTCACCAAAAATTGACAGAAGTTAGTACAATGGGTGAAGATGAAATTACACTCCACCAACGAATTTAAAAACAAAAAACAGTCAAATATATCCATACGAGTTCAGCACCCAAAATATGAACTCGTACTGCAATTAGTATTGAGATGCTAATCTATTAGGTAACGTTAAATTGTGGGATAAATTCTCTGCTAGATTAACTGCTCACAGCTACCTATGCAGCACGAATATTATCCTTTTTTCTATTTGTAGACACTTCCATTGCTTGCATTTGGTTCTTATAATCCTCCCAAGTTTTTTCAAATACGTCAGACTCATACATCCGCAATAAAACCTCCTCTTTATCAGTTAAATTTGGGAGTTTTAACAACTCAGCTAAAGATACCTGAACTGGAAAAACATCCCTAAACTTTTCCATTAAGTGAAGAATTCTTGCTCTCTGTTCAGCAGATGGTTCATTTTGCAACTCTGCATCAATCTGTCGCGGACGTAGATTCACGATTTCTAGGTTCATATTTACTAAATTCCTCAATCCAAACACAACAAATTCATTAGTTATACCAATAACACGCCCCACGATTTCCAACTCTGTCCGCAGTCTTTCCTTAAATTGATATACTTGACCAACTTGGAAACGCCGAAACGGATTGCGATCGCCATTCCGCATCCAAGCGATACCATCACTTATACTACCTATCTCATCCGCTTCAATCAGGTTTATAACCTGCTCACAGATATCTTGATTGCAAACAAACTTGTAAGCTGCATCAATACTCCGGTTAAATTCCGCCTCCAGTGCAACAACTGCCTTAAATTTTTGCAGTTCCCTTAATTGAGAAATATATTCAAATACTTTTTTACCCTTGTGATAACTGCCAACACTTATCCTTAGATTCTCTGAAACCTCCTGAATCACAGGTTTACCCTTATTTAATTGAGAGTTACTCTCATCTATCGAAGTGTTCAAATTTGAATACTTCGTTTCATTCAAACGACGAGCGCTTTCCCTCTGTCTTTCTTTCGCTTGGGGACGAAGTACGCTCTCCCAGTACTGCCCTTCGTGAAATTTCTGGTAATGAGTCTTCCCGCCTTCGCGGTGGAGATTAAAATCAAGCACTAATTTCAAATCTTCTTCAGGCGAGCCAGACTCGACAAATTCCACTTTAACAGCAGAAATTCCCAACTGGCGGGCTATCTGCAAACGACACTTGCCTGCCAAGACGACATTTACACCAGTGCGTGCAGATACCTTTAAAGATTCCAGAATCCCTTTTTCCGAGATACTTTTTTCTAAAGCGGGACGAACCTCATTTTCACCGTATATTTCTATCAGCTTCGGATGAACTACCAACTCCGCAGGAGAAATATATACAATTGCCGGACTATGCACCTCAGACATATTGATACTCCGGGTCACAAATTGCCTAAAAAAGATAAGTTCAATTTTGAAAAGCTTAAGCAGAAAGTAGAAAAACTCAAGCAGCAGGACTGATGGCACTTTCTACAGTGAAAGTGATATTATTAAAAAATAATTAATTTTTGTAAATAATGAACAATTAATTATCAAACAATCTCCCGAAGAGAATTTTTGCAGTAGAAAACTATTATTATTAACCCATTTAAAACCAATTTCATTGAAGAGATATTTTTTGGTGTTATTTTTGGGAAAAATACATCTACCGAAAGAAAGATTTGTAAAACTGGCTAAACTCATGATATGATGTCTCTAGTTAATTAAATTGACAAAATAATGTCCCGCCTTGTTTTACTAACAGGTGGGCTTGTTTTCTCCTCAAAGCCCTGGTGCAAACAGGGCTTTGGGTGGGTTTTTAGAAAAAATGAACGCTACAAAAAGAGTATATCAGGCTTCATTCCATTTGGCAAAATTGTACAGTAAAGAGGGGTAAATTTTTAGATGCCTCATCTTCAAATATTAAATTCTCTTGAAAAACAAGCACTAGAACACATAGCAGCAACGAGCAGCGATGAAGTTAGCAAAAGAGCGAAAATTCTGCTAGGGCTAAACGAAGGCAAAAAATATGTAGCTTTAGCCCAAGAGATTGGTGTAACCGAAAACTCAATAGCAAAGTGGAAGAAAAGATGGACATCAAGTACCATCTTGTCAGAAACCCAGGAGTCGGCGATCGCAAAAGCTAATGAAGTATTAGGTGTCAACGTAGGCAGACCTAAAAAGTGCAAAAGTACAGAGGCAAGCAAAATTGTCGAAATCAGCGAATGGAGCAAGAACCGAAAACCTAGTCGCTCAAAGCACCACTACCATATGCAGGTAGCAGAAGAAGCCGCTAGGAGAGGTTTACCAACACTATCGCCAAGAAGTATAGGACGCATTTTGGAAGCTCAACCTTAATAGAAAGAGTCATCAAGCAAGTATTATCCTATCCCAAGGTAGTAGTTTTGCAATCCCAGTTTTTACCGAGGCTTTTCACCAAATTCTAATTCTAAGCAAGCATTTCCACACACTCGACCACTTGAGCAGAGATCACTTGTTGTGCGATCAGAAAGTCAACGAGTCCATCGAGTTTTTTACGGTTGTAGACGGTAGAATAGCCTTGAATTCGGCGTTCTTTGCAGAACTGTCGCAGCTTCCGCGCACCTAAATCCAAAAGCTTCTTCCTTTCTTCCTTAACGTCTATTAGCACAAGCTGCCTAGCTTCATCCGCAACCTCAGTTTCAACAACTGGTGGAGCAGTTTCAATAATGGAAGATTCTGGTTTAGAAAATTCTTCCCGAACAGAAACAGCACCAACACCAGTCAAATCACCAAGAGGTTCCAAAACTGGCAACTCTTCAGAAATCACCCCAACGCTATTACTAACTTGAAGTGATAGTGATTGAGCAGGGACAAATATCACACAGAAGATTGGGAAGACCATCAAAAACAACTCGATTGGAAACAAAACATCGTTAACAGATTGCACAAAAGGCGATATTGCAAAAGCAGACATAATGTGATTCCTCCATGAATTACTGATGGGCGGCGTTATAGCGACTTACCACCCAGTAGCGGGGGAAACCCCCGTACTGAGTGAAAGCTTTTATACGTATCCCAACTAATAGCAGGAGGAAGGAGGGTAAATTGCCTTTTTAAGCAATTAGATGAAGTAAGTTTTCCAAAATTTGCAGTTGTTAAATTGGAGAAATTACCAGTTCAAGATACAGAAATTGCAAAAATGCGAAATGCGATTTTTCCGGCTTGTACTCGCAGCTTTTAGAAACTTCCTTATTCATCTCAGCACTCCAGATTTTTTACTCTTAAGGTAGTTAACGTAGCTAACGAAGTTGTAGTTATATCTGAGTTCTTGAGGAACGAAAGTTGAGTAAGGATGCAGCGATACACCATCACGACGAAACCGATGACAGGGTGCATATATATCAAAAAAGATAGATATTTCATCACCATCAACTTCGATTTGAGCTATGCCCTTAAGTTCCTTTGCAAACTCTAAAACTCTTCCTGATGCTACATAGTCAAAGACCACTACATTTCGAGTACGGAAATACTGGATGTAAGAAAGAAGTGTTGCTTCCATACCAAGCTCAAGCAATCTGTCAGAATGTTTAAGCAAGATGCCAGAATAGGAAAAAGAAAACCTACGGTTAGCGTATTCATCCCACAAGATAAGATTGCCGTAAAATTTGTAAATATTCGCTTGATTGGACGATATTTCTCTATTTAAATTTTCGACAACAGCATCATCTTCAAATGGAAACAAGGCCTTACGTTCATCCCATTGCTTATCTGGACAGCAACTATTTTCCAAACATCCATGTGGATGAATACCACAAACAATATTATTAGCACCATGCAGTAACTTACACCCAGCACATACTTGCAAATAGCAAGAACTAAATTCTTCGCTATTAACTGCATTAATATAGCGTCGGTGTATATCTAAATGCTCCTCTAAAGCTTCACAAGGTAAAGCCTGATATGACGAGAAGGTTTGTCCAATTAATCTGTCTGGATCAGTTTCATCATAGATTACTGCCAAGTCGTCAATTTGGTGAGAACGTAATTCTTCGTAAAGTACGAATTTCCGATATGGTTCTTCCTCAAATCTAGAAACAACCAAGCACTTTGAATCAGAATGTCTTTCAAAATTCATCACCGTGTAAGTGTAAATTGAAGACAGACAATCAGATTTTTCAGAGTTCTCAGTTTTTGTAAGTACAAGCGGTTTTGTGTCAGCTATTTTTGCAATTTCTCTACTCGAATTAGTTTCCTCCGATTCTTCAACAATGCTGAAGAAAGCACCGCCCAAGGAAGCAAAAATAATCCCGGTAAAGCCCAATACAATAGCACCAGTGCCGATATAAGCAATTTGTTCAGAGCGTTCTTTCTCAACTATTGAGAATCCACCCCTAGCTAAGCACAATAAGCCCAAACCAGAAAAAGTTGCTACAGTGCCTAAAGCAATAGCAGTCAAAGACACCATTCCAAAAGCAGCATTAAGGTTTCTCAAGCCATTAAACGCAAACTTCTTCAACATAATTCATTCCTCCAAAATGCAGGTCACAAGATTTTTAATTACTCTCGCCCCGGCACAAATTGGGATTTGCTGAGAACTACGCTACTAACCTACCCCTTACTCTATTAACAATTCCAAAACTATTTAATAGATATGTACTCGTTAATTTTCAGTCTCAGTAGTAGTTTCATTCCCAATGGTGATAGCAAGAGTCGAACTTGCTTTGTTGCTTAAAACAACAATCTACCCGAACTGGAATATCACCAAATAACAATATTTAGAAATAACATATCTACTTTCCAAAAGTCCAAGTATTAGTTTCGTTTAATTCCAATTCTTCAAAACAGTTAACAAAACTCGGAAAGTGAAAATATCTTAGCGGCATTCGAGATATTAATAGTAAAGAAAAATTCTCTAGTATAGCCAACTGTTGTAATCTCAATAAATCGTCGCTAAAACTATCGCTAACAAAGTGCAATCTATCAAAGTTATCAATCACAAGTAGTCTATTTAATCCATCAGATAATTCGCTTACTATATTTTGCCAATTCTGCTGGTAGTACAAATCAAAACTCATAGGAATAACATTAAAGAGATGAGCCACACTAAAAGGATATTCAAGATTGAGATAAACAGACTTTAAAGTAATATCTTTAAGTAAACAGTTTTTAACAGTAAAAGTCTTGCCAATATCCTGTTTACCCCATAAATTAACATTCTTGCCTGCATTTAGTTTACCAATCAACCAAGTATATTCTTTATAACGTAACATTACTATTATCCTTTAGATAAACTACAATTTGTTTGAGATTAAATGTGTGATTTTTTGATTGTGTCTTTCTAAACTCTTTCTAGAAAATTGGTTAGATACAATAAAATTATCTAATAAAAAATCAGGTGATTGTGAAAGTCTTAACAGTACACCATCATCACCACTACTGCGATGATAGTAATGAACAACAGGTGATTGGATAACTGTCAGGTTATCGTTACGAATTGCTCGCCCTGTAACTAGCCCATCCATGATAAATTTAGCGGCAGCAGCTACATTATCACTATCTCGTGCAAAATTTTTGAGATACCAATGGAACTCAATCCACACTGTACTATCCAAATAAAATTCACATTCTCTAACAAATTCACCAATTAAGTTTGTCCAGTACTTCTTAAGTTCAGCACTTGCTTGCCAACTTGACCGTGCCTGGTTAATAATTTCGTTCATACAAGGGGGTAAAGGCATTGTTAGTTCAAATATCATCTTCACCGCCACCTTTCAAGTTATTTAAAAATTCTTCAACAACGTTTCTAAATTTCTTGTATGACCTACCATCTTGACGGGATAAATTGAATACTGCTTTGACGATTTCATCAAGTTGATAGCCCTTTTGATGCAAATTCATAATTGAGTTTCTTGCTTCTTCGTCAAGCTGCACCTTAAAACTAAAACTGCCCTCAAAATCAGTCTTAGATTGCTTAGTTTTAGTAGCAGTAGTGGCTTTAAATTTACCATTATCATTACTACTACTCTCGCCATACAGACTAGCGACAAATTCATCAAAGTCTAACCCAGATTTCCATGCTGTATAAGGATCGTTCTGGTTTTTTGCTTCCAAGAGTAATTGCTGGAAGTATTCAGGGTCTTCATCGTCAGCAACATATAAAGCTTGGAGTCGTAAAACTTCAGTCGTCTTGTACAAAAAATCACCGTATCCCAGCAAATAAACTGCACGCTTGTCTTTATCGTCCCCCAGGATAATACAACTATCTTCAGGGCGGGTTGTCACAAAGGCTGTCTTCGCTGGAAAGTTTGAGCGAATCAATGGGTCTATCACGTTTTTGTCAGGTCGTTGAGTGTATAACAATACATGAATCCCCGCACCACCCGCTTTTGCAAGCAACTTCATCAGCGCAGTCTCAATGCGATCGCAGTAGTTATCATCGGAAAGTAGGTCAAAACACTCGTCAATTAGACAAATCACTCGCGGCATGACATAATCAGGTGCGAAGCGTGAATTGTACTGTGCGATCGTTTCAATACTGCTGTGGCACTCAAATTCCTGGTAACGCAATTCCATTTCTTCGACCAAGTAATCGAGTAAGTTAGCGGTAGACTCTGCATCACGCGCAACTGGGGCAACAAGATGGGGAAGTCCATCAAATTTACCAAAGGTCACTCGTTTAACATCTGAAAGTGCCAATCGAACAACAGAAGGGGGATATCGTCGCACCAAATACAAGATTGCGGCTTTCTCAAATTGCGATTTTCCACCCCGCGTCCGCCCACCACCCAGGATATGGGTCACGTTATCGCTATAAAGGGGAATCTCGACATAAGTGCCATCAACATCAACACCACCGGGGATAGACACCGAATAAATGTCAGGTTCGCCGTCAAAACTAAAGTAATCACGAAAATAAGCAAATTGTCTGTCTAACCTGGGTATGTCAAATACAACTCCCCCAGGCACTACACTCACCATTGGCGCAACTTTTAAGCCTAATTCTTCACCAAGCTGCTGTACTAAGTCATTACCGATATCTTCTACTTTTTTATAACTAACACCCCGTCCCAGTTTTACCCTAATACGGTTAAAAGTAGGGCCATTTTTGGCATCGACATACTTAGCATTAATATTAAAATCTTCTAACGTATCAACTAATAGTTTTCCTGCTTGTCCCATAGTTAAAATATTTGAGCTAACAATCCCATTATTAGCAATTTCACTATTTAAACATTTAGTTTCATTTAAAACAATTGTTCCATCTCTTACCAGCTTTAAATCTATTGCTTTACCTTTAGCACGGGCAACAAGCACTGCCGTTCGGTAGCAATAGTTTTTAATAAAGTTATCTCTCGATTTATTTGCTAAATCAGTAAAGTAACTAATTGGTTTATTATTTAAAAATAAATTATAAAGATTGTGCTGCACTACTTCATAGCCAATCTGCTTGAGATAAATGTTTTTTATAGACTCAATATGTTCAAATAAAGCTTCAATTGGCGAGTTACTAACTATCTCAATCATTTTTTGATATACGTTATTTTTCTCCCACTGTGATGGCATTCGATTGAGATGGATATATTCAAGTGCATAACATACAAACTCGTACTGGTTTAAAGTACAGTGTTCTGCACATATTGATAATATTTCATCATCGTTTGTACCTGCAATTACTGATTCGTATATTACCTGAAATAAAAATTCTAAATTAAATTCAACAACTGGACGTGATAATTTTGTTCTAAAGTCAATCTGCTTTAAAACAGTTTCAGCAAAAAAAACCATTGCATCAGGTAAAGCTTCCCGTACATTCTCTATAATCTCTTCATTGCTCAAACCATCTTGTTTGGCCTGTACAATTGCAGTCCAAAGCTGTTGTTTTTGAAATTCAGTATTACCCTTAATGTCATTGTATGGTAGTAACATTACTAAGTTTCACTTTCTAGAAATTTCAAACTTTTGTAAATGTTGCTGATAATAAGTTCTTAGTTGAGCAATTGATTTCGCATTTTGATTGTAATTATTACAAGGAAACGAAGCCCAAATTCTACCTACTTTGCATACAGCAGTATCAAACCTTCCTGCTTCAATATCACTTAAAGCATTATTACGACGAATATATTCAATTGCCATCTTATCCTGAGAAGCTGGACTAAAATCTTTTAAGTTTAACTTTGGCTGAAGGTCATACCAACTTATATCTAACATTTGATAAGCACCAGCCGCAGTTGAACAAACATTTTTACCATTAATAGGAGCGCACTGTTTCTTTAACGGGTGTGTAGAAAAATCATTAAAAGTTCCGTTAAATACTAACTTGCGATAACTTTCTGGCTCACTTGTTCCTGTTTCTGCCCAACGAATTGTTGCTAAAAAAGCACTCAAACGTGGTGAAGAAGGATGTGGTGAGTAATCTCTTGCACTAACTCTTCCTTTTAAACTATTTGACGACAATGAAGAAAAACCAGTATTTTGAGAAATTGAAAAATAAATTCCCAAAGTAATTAAGGAAGCAGTTGACAAATGAATGGGTTGAAAACGGGATATAAATTGATGACGAGGACTGAAAATCAATCCTACTAAACCACCAACAATAAACCCAAATTTCCAACTATCAACTGCTTTACCAAAACTACGCACCTGACAAACAGTATCTGCACCCTTGGATACCAATCCACATGGCAGTGAAGCTACTCCATAGGAAAATGCAACAGAGCAGCCTGCACCAACTACACCTGATATAAAAATCGGTACAATTTGCATTGCTCTTGCCACTAGCTAAATAACTTTCAACGGTTTGCTAAATATTCGTGTAAATAAAGGCGGGGGTTCTGCGCTACACCATTAACGTGAACCTCAAAATGTAAATGTGGCCCCGTCGAAAAGCCCGTACTACCTACTGCTGCAATCATCTGCCCACGGACAACTTGTTGTCCCTGCTGCACATACAGCTGACTGGCATGACCGTAGAGAGTAGATAAACTTCTCTGATGCTGAATAACAACTGCTTTGCCGTAACCATCCTTGTCACCCGCAAAAACTACTCGGCCAGCATCAACCGCATAAATTGGAGTACCCTTGGCTGCACCAAAATCAATTCCCCTGTGAAACTTGCGATCGCCTGTAATGGGGTGTGTCCGCCAACCAAATTCACTAGTTATAGGAGTACCAGCCGCAGTAGGAAAGGCAATTCGACCGTTATTTAAAACCTTATTACTAACAACAGTTTTAGGAAGTATTAGATTCTGGAGAGATTTAACCAGCAATTGAGATTCAATCCATCCAGAAACCTGGGGAATGACCATAGCTGCAATGACAACTGAGGTTGTGATCGCATATCTCCAACTTTCACTCGAATTAGTATCGGCTGTCTCATCCGAACTAGTTACAGTCGAATTACTAACCTCCTTTTTACTGTCAGTTTCAAAGATTATTCGCATTGTCTCAACGCCTTTTTGCATTAGCAGGAGAAACCTGCCAACAACCAATCTTTGCAGTACTCAATACTTCCTCAAAATCATTCTGAGCTACACGGCAATCAGGAGAATTTAGTCCATCTCCGGATGTTGCAGATTCCTGAACTTTAGGGGAATAGCGCGTAGAGACAGGATTAGAAGATATATTCACGCTAGGTGCAGCAGTAGAAACAACAGCTGGCGATAAAAATTGAAGCTTTTGTGCTAATGCCACAGCATTACGCCAGTTATAAAACTGCAAATATCCTGGTTGCAAGATATCTGCAATCCATACCAGCAGTACTAACCAAAAAATTGCCTTTACCGACATTATTCCAATTGCTTAACCACAGGCAGGGCAAAAGAAGGAACTTCCTTGGGTACAACTTCAATCTTCTTCCCAGCTGCATATCCTGGCCCGGTGTAACTGCCATTAAGGAGAAAATTTAACAGCATTATTAACAACCACACTCCCACAGCAGCGACACCCACAGGAGATTTAATTACATCAGATAAAAAATATACTGGATACCAGCCAAATCTCCAGGGATTTTGTGGATGCAACCTATGTGCTTTCCAAGTCTCAATGTAGGGAATTTCTATCTGAGGAACTCTCGGCTTATAAGCAGTAGGTGCATTAATATACCTAACTTCTACGGGTTGAGTATCATAAGTGGTCATAGGAGAAACGCTAGGTTGCTGATTTACCATTCCTCCTTGCTGTACCTGCTGCAACATATTTTGCAATCGATTGGCAGGCACAATTGCTCCACCTTCAGAATAATCAACATCAAAATTACGGCGTTGATTTCTACTCATAATATGACCTCAAATTAACTAGCTGGCGGGTTTATTATTTATTTGGGAGTTAGTATCTTCCCAAAAATCTTCATCTTGAAGTTGAGCGTAAAACTCTTCTGGAGATAAGATTCCAGGTTGATTTTGTACTCCATCTTCCACAACCTGACTACTATCTACTCGCCCTAATCCAGAAACAGCAGAACGAGGAGAAAATTGAACGACATTTTTAGCAGAAAACTCGTTATTAAATCTCATCCCAGGAGGCGAAACTGGGGGGATTAAAGAAGGCTGAATATCAGTATTAGGAACACCAACATGAAGTTGTTGATTGCCAGATTTTCCCAAATTTTCAGACACTGCATCTGTTTCTTCAACTGCATTGTTATAGTCAGAAATTCCCCAACTCAAGAAACAAGTAAACCCAGCCAGAAATATAACTGCACTCATCCAATGCACTCCTGAATTGGGAGATGGCATCATCTCAATCGTTGTGCGAGTTGAACCTTCCAGGGTAGTACGAATAGGGGTACGTTTGACTGCCGCTACAACATTGAGCGAACACAAAGCTATGCAAATTATCGCAGCAGCAAACTTAACATACATGACATCACTCCCCTGATTTATTAACAGGCTTTCTATTAGGAATTGGCTGAGGTAATTGCTTCTTCATTTGTTGGAGATATATTCGCCTTTCCTCCTCTTTCTGGTGTATTTTCTCGCGGATGTCTGCCACCTGTGCCATCTGCTCTACTGGATCTAAATACCCCCGCGCCCGTAACAGCTGCGCCTGTGCAAGCGAGTATGGTTCTTGAGCATTCCTAATCTGAATTAGCATTTGGTTCAGATCGACTGATGGTTGAGATTCCAAATTCTGGGCGTAATCAATCGCCTCTAATTTACCCAAGATCAAAACAGCAGCAGCCCCGGTTGGTATCTTCTCCTCAACTTTCGTACCATCGGTTTTGCGGTATCCCCAATAAAAACTATTATTTCCAGAAGCCGCTTCTAACAAAACATCCAGCGAGTTGAATTTAACTATCTCCAGTGCCGGCATATAATGAAGGCGGTAAAACCCAGATTTCTCATTAGCCTGCATTCTGGATATTTCACCCCGCAATTGCTGTCCCCACAATGCCGCCGCTAACTGTCGCCAGCCTGTAAGAGTAGGCGCACCTTCTACCGAGGAGTAACTGGACAGATGGTCTATATTGTAGTCAGTACGGGAAAGCTTTTCTAAGTACACTTCTCGAATTTGGGCAACTTGCGCCTTTACTTGCTGTACCTCCGATATCTGATTACCTGGAATTTGTTGCTTCCATCCAACCATTAATGCAACCGCCCCAATAACAGACAGCGCACTAACAGTCGAACAAACCGTCCACAGGGTGACATTTACCTTTTGTCTTCTTCGACTTGGTTGTTTTTTTCGGACAGGTGTAGGAGTAAACATCATTTACCCCTCACGTATTATCAACAACCAACTGCAACTGAGGACGCTTGTTTAACTCGCGCGCGATCGCAATTCCCGCACCACCCACAACTATTCCGGTTAGTAGCAACAGAGGATGCAGGGCAAGAGCAGCCCCCACTCCCAATAGCTGTCCCACCATCCCAGAAACACCCAGGTTCATTAACAAACCACCCGCAGTGTTAACCAAAAAGTCAAATGCTGCACTCATACTTACTCCCTGGTAAACCAAATAACTACTAGTGCCAGAATCAAACCAACTAATTCACCTATGCCTACACCCAGCAAAATTGGCTGGATGCTGTAAATCTCCTGTTTAACCTGAGTTGGGGGAATCGCTACCCATGTCCCAACTACAGTACCAGCTACGACCGAAAGTAAATTTATACCAACTGCTTGAGTAGATGTTTTTCTCAAATTAAGTAAACTCTCATCCCGTATTCGATAGCAGATGGGTAACATCTGAGCTACTATTTCTTCGGAGATTGCCCGGTTTTCGGCTGCGAGGACTTCAACTGTCTGGGCTGCGGTGTCGATGTACCGACCAACAGTGGATGAGTCTCTTCCCCCCAGTTCACTTTGCCGAAAAAATCGTTATCGATGCGCGAATTGATTCGCTCTTGCGCCTGGTCGTAACCAGCCGCAACGGAAGTATTACCTTCAGCCAGCGAACTACTGCCATGAAAAACAAATTCTTCTAGAGCAAGTGTGGAAGATTCAAGCACCACTTTATGGCGTAATTCTCCTAACTGAATTCCTCTGTCTGCATCCCGATAAAGTATTCCTACAAAACTATCAGGAGAAGCTTGTTCTGGATCTACGCCAAATCGCTGTTTAATATACTCGCGCTTGTCGAACTTGTGTTCGCCTACTTCTGATTTGCGATCGCGCATTGCAATCAAGTGCTGGGCAGCTTCTTCTAAGGACATACCTTCACGAGAAGCTATCTCTTTAAGTTGAACTAATTGCTGTTCGATTGTTTCATCAAGCGTATCATTTGGCTGTAAAGCTAAATCTAACAACCGACAGCAGGTACGTACTACATCAGGCGACACCTGCAAAGTCTCTGCCACTTTGTTGATATGCTTCATTGCGCTCAATTCTCCTAATTACTGATTGCACAATCGGGTTGTTTTTTTCTTCATCAGATATATGCTTGGTCAAAAAGTCATAAAGGGTTACGTCGTTGACTTTTTGTAAATAAGCATCTAAGCCACCAGCAGGAATTACCTGTTGTAAATATTCTTCACAAGTCAAACGCCGAATTTTGATAGCAACGTAGAAAATGTCAGCAATCTCAACTGTTGCAGCATCAAAATATCCTCCCCGCTTTCGCGGTTTTACTATACCGGCATAGGGATACCACCGTTGTAAAGCAGCAATGCAAATCCCGTATCTTTCGGCAAGTGTTTTTTGGGTATAGATAACGTTCTCACATATCATCAAACTCAATTCCAACTGAAAGACAACATCAATTGAAAGTAAATTAAACTAGCACTTTACCAAATTACTTATGAATTATTTTTTAATTCACAAACTATTTAGATTTAGTACAAGTACAGTTCAACTAAAATACAACTAAAGTACAGTTAATCTCCTGCTAAACTTTACACTTTCATTTGTTACATATTGTCTATGGGCAATGCAAGCACGTTTGCGTATATGAGTTCAATTATCTTGAAAAATAACTAATAGAGTAAAAAGCACTATAACAGAAACATATACTCAATAGGGTTGGAATGGCTAGAGAAGAGAAATAGCTTCTGCTTGCTTCTTTGGGTTGAAGTAATACAAGCACCAATTTAAATTTGAAAATACTGCTGTAAAATCGGGTATAAAGAAGCAGCGATCGCCTCAAACTTATCACCATCGGGATAGGGTCTAGCAATTTCCTCCCCGTCTTCGTTCGACCAACTCTGCATGAATGGAGTATACTCAAGCGACAGGATTTCAGTTCGCCACCAGCCCGATAATGCCAGTTCTCCACTAGACCAAAGCAGCCAAAAATCAACTCTCTTGTTGCGGTAAGAGTCATTTATTGGATTGGAATAGGGGCGATTCTTAGGAGCGAAATTTTCGGTAAAATAACCTTGAAAATCAATTCTGAGAAAATCTTTTTTAATTTCTGCTATTAATTTAAAGCGAGTATTAGGGTGATGAGCGGCTGCTATTTTGCTAGCACTAAACTCAAATTCTAAAGGTAGCGCCAATGAACTCATCAATTAATAACCTTTCTCAAACTACACTTGAAGCATGATGTGAGCCAAATTGTCCGTAATTTCTTTTAGTCAAGCAGATACTCGTTGTATCACTTGCATTCTGACTGCATTTGCCGCAGCAGTTGCAATGTCTTCCCAGTCACTCTCAACAAGCAGAACTCCAAGCAACTGTCGCAAAATGTCAGAATTTTGGATAAACTCTTCCCTGTACAGATCATTTTGCATCAAGATACCTTCAAGCGTTGGTAACACAGATACTTCTGGCGATTTTAGTCGAAATAACAAAAGCGATCGCGCAACCACAACCGCAGCTTCTTCTCCCACTCCTAAATTCCACTCGGAGAGCAGATGGCGGATTTCACGGTTGAGCGAGACACGCAGTTGGGTCATTCTGCCCAGCAAACCAGGATTTTTCAATAATGCACTTATAGCTGTTCCCCAATCCAACCCGGCTGTCACATCACAGTCAGCCTCGTCCTCGATACGGATTGCTTCTTGAAATGATCCGGAGTGAAATAGTAAATTGATAGCTTCGCCAACAGTCATTTCTTCGTTCATTATTTTTCCTCCAGCACTATCGTAATGTGCGGCGCAGCAAACCGTACTCGAAATATGTCATATCTTCGTATTCTTCTTCGGAACCAAAGTCGATCATGCCTTGATTTTCGTAAAACCGTTCGCTAGAACGTAACGAGTGCAAGCCAACTCTACCACCATATCCCAACTCGATGCTCCTAATTCGGGCGTATCGCAGCAATGCCGCCCCTACTCCCCTATATCGCGGCGGGCGTTGGATTTCCTTGCGGTTCCACGGAGCTGAGGTGATGTACTGAATATATACTAATCGCTGTCCGATAGCCTCTCGCGAACCGTGGAGTTGAGTTTCCACCATCATCAACCCTTGCGTGCAGCCTTCTACTTCGAGAGCGTAACCTTCTTCGTTTTCATTGTTGCTAATGTAGCCAAGTTTAAATAACCAATCCCAGAATTTATCCTCGGTCTGAAAAACACGCAATTGCTCGCGCCAAAGATTTTCAAAATCATCAATGTGATTTTGTGCAAGTTCAACAATAACCCCATCAGTTAGTTGATTGGCAATGCCACGATTTAACTGGACTTGTAAACGCACCAATTCACCTGATAAATTAGACTTAACAATCAGACTTATTGTAATATTAAACTTAATCCTTAAAGCTTTATTTTGTGCAACTAGATAAGGAATGGGTATTACGAGATAGTTGTTGTAATGCAATTTAGCAGTGGTCTACGGTATCTAATATAAGCAGCAGTTGTTAGGCTTTTCTTTCCATCATAATTGATGTAACTATATTCTTCTTGTAATAATAGTTTTTCAAAAATATCTAAATTTTTTAATGTTTTGACTTTTTCACTAAAAATTTCTACTTCTTCAAGATACTGTGTGCGAGCATCGGCATTATCTTCAAGGTATTGAAAAAATTCCCAATCAGTAATAACAAATTCAAACTTACAAACGTTTAAATTGTATGTTGTCACCCATACTTGGCTATATTGCTGCTCGTCTTTACCACAATAAGTTTTGTAATAATTCCAAGCTTTTTTGACCTCATTTGCATACCGTTTTCGTGTTGAATTACTTATTATTTGCTCATCATTAATATTAATAAGAACTAAAATACACGTTATTCCCTCCTCGTCTTTATATTCGCCAGCTACTACTGAACGAATCACGGGAAAAAGCATTGTTGGTTTATTTAATACTTTCAATAACCGCTTAATTTCTCGCTCGATTTGTGGTTGTTTCGGCAAATATTTCTTCACTTTACACCCGTTGAGTTCGGGTTTAAATAAGTTAATACAATACTTTTCTCGTTCGTCCAAGCAGTTGAGTGGAACCTCTTGCCAATAGATACGATGCCTTAGTTTACGGTTGGAGCGAATTAATTGTGGGTATCTGTGGTGAGTTCTACTAGCCCACCGATTTTTTAGGTTGGTGGCTTGTCCGACATACCACACATAGTCATTAATATCGACAATGACGTAAATTCCCGAACGTTCAGGCAAGTGATGGCGTTCACTAAAAGTAACGTTAGACCAATCCTTCCAATTCATCACAATATTGCGGTAAGTACACCCTACTTACCTAAAATTCCCATTGCAAAGCAATAAAGTAAAACCATACTACGGCAAATCCTGTGACAACATTAACGCAATTAGATAATTAGATTTATACTTAACAAATGACAAATATCTTTTGGTAGCAAAAACATAGATTTGTGACCAACGAGAAACCAACCGACTACGCTGCCCTAATCCGCGCCGCTAACCAAACTGTTGGGGAACCTCCCGAATGGTTGACTACTGGCAAACACGTTTACTCCCCTGAATACGGAGTAGGGGAAGTCATGGCATTGTTAGGCAAGCGGTTGATTGTCAAGTTTGTTGAAGAGGTTAACCCGACTCAATTTATCAATTGGGAAGAAGCGATCGCCCTTGGCTCAATTCAATCAAGTAACGCCAACTTGGTTTCTTCCACAACATTGCCCAAAGTCACTAACGCGGTAACTGCAACAGTTTCCGAACGCATTCAACAAATCCCCCACCTGGCATTTCAGTCTGTAGCTCAAGAATTCATTGCAAGCATCACGGCAGTAGATATCAAAAATCCTAACCAAGGGATCGTTCACCCGGTACCCAGCGATTTACCGCCTGCTTTACGTTTAGCATTGCAGAATAACAGTATCGACAGAATTTATTCTCACCAAATAGAAGCGCTGACAAAGTTACGTGCTGGGTTTGATCTAAGTATCACCACGCCCACAGCCAGCGGAAAGACACTGTGCTACAACCTCGCTATCCTCGAATCGTGTATCAAGCAACCGCAAACAACAGCTTTATATATTTTCCCACTTAAGGCATTAGCCCTCGACCAAATGCGAAAGTTGCAATCGCTAGTAAAGGCAATGCCCAACAACCGCATCAAACTCGCATTAATGACGGGCGATACACCTACATCCGAGCGGCAGCGCTTGTTTATTCCCAATCCACCAAACATCTTGGCAGTCAGTCCCGACTTATTGCATCACTATCTTTACAATGTGCGGCGGCGAGATGAGGGGGAAGGATGGCGGCAGTTTTTAAGACAATTACGTTACTGTGTAATTGACGAAAGCCATACCTATATTGGTGCTTTTGGCGCGCACTTTGCTAATTTGATGCGGCGGCTGAGGTTAGCAGTTGATGCTGTTGGTGGTAATTCCCAAAGACTGCAATTTATCTGTTCAAGTGCCACAATTGGCAATCCCCAGGAGATGGCGTTGCGCTTCAGTGGCAGAACTAATCAACCCCAAAGACTACACGTAATTGAACGTAGTGGTGCTGGTAGTGCAGGACGTACCTTATTATGCCTTGCTCCAAATAGTGCAGCTAATGTTGAAGCTTCCAAGATTGTGATTTCCTGGTTGCAACATAAACTCAGTGGCATTGTCTTCTGTAACTCCCGTGCTGCTGTCAAAGGTTTACTAGGGTTAATTCAAAGAGAAACACAACGCCTTGGGCTAGGTTATTTAACAAGCAAGGTGGCGGTGTTTTACAGTTCGTTGACAGGCGATCGCCGCCGAGAAATTATTCAAAAACTACAAGCTGGACAAATTAAGGTGATTATTTCTACTTCTTCTCTAGAAGCAGGAATTGATTTACCCGAGCTAGATTGCTGTTTGCTTCGGGGATTTCCTGGCAGCTTAATGTCATTTTGGCAACGAGTAGGTCGAGCCGGACGCAAACGGCATGGACTTGTAATTTATCTGCCCTTGGGACAAAATCCCATTGATGTATTCTACGCTCGGCATAGCCAACAGTTACTGTCAGGAGAAGTTGAGTGTGCTGCTTTTAACCCAGACTATCCAACAATTCTAGGCAAACATTTAGAATGCGGTTGCATAGAAAGTAGTCTGGCTTTAAAGGAACTCAATAGCCGTTTTGGAAAAGCCGCCGACGCAGTTGCAGGTTCTCTTCTACAACAAAACAAAATTTTTCTGAGTAACAACGGAAAACTGTGGGGAAGAGGTTATCCCCACAAAGACATCAATCTCAGAAGCAGCACTCAAACTTCGATTTCCTTAATTGAGAAGCATACAGGCGAAATCTTAGAAACTATGTCACTTCCCCTTGCCCATCGGGAGGTATTTCCGCAAGCAGTGTATATGATGCAAGATGGGAGCGGCGAGTTAATAGCCTACCGCAGCGAAAGCTTCAACGAAGAGAAAGGAGAAGCATTACTAGCTTATCTAGGTAAAGAGACAGATTTATTTACTGAAGCTGAGTCAGAACTAAATATCCAACCACTTTCTACACTGGCAGAGTCCAAGATCATCCCCACCAAAATCAAAGATGCACGGGTTAGATTAACCCTAGTTTGGGGAGAAATTACTAATTCTGTTACGGGTTATCGGTTGATGAAACGCACTTACGGAATGACTTGTAAAAATCAGCGTTGTGGTAACTACAAAAAACCGCTTGAAGGTAAAACTTGCTCCTTGTGTAGGCATCCTCTAGGGGCAGCTGAAGTAACAAAACTTCAAAAAGAAGTGGCATTTGAGGAGCCATACGTGTGATTTGAAACAAAAAATGAGATTTTAACTCATGATATGCTTCAAAAATGAGTATCCAGTTTATAGTTCACTTTTAGTATTCGAGTTTTTTTAATAATAATGATTATCGTGTAGAGGATAAAAAGACTGATAGAGGCGACGTTTGTATCAATACTTCAGCTTGATTATCATTATTATTTAGCTACGATTTGAGGTTAGCGATCGCCCAACAATAGAGCGATCGCTTGGACAATGAAATATTTGGTTTTTACTCAGATATCTACTAAAACAAAAGTTTTGAACCATAACATGGGCATTTGAAGCATATTTTGAATTGAAAGTTTAAGTTAGAGCAATTTTTTCAGGGATTTTTTGTGCAAGTTTTATCCAATTATGTTTTTTCAACTCATTCTCTATTTATGATTCAGAATTTCAACTCTCACTCATGTATGAATGCAAAGTTGAATTTTGTGATTGGTGCAAAAGCCTGAATTTTCGTTAACTCTTTCTCGATTTATGGTTCAAAAATTTTCCCAAATTATGATTCAAAGGACAGCTATCTTTTCTGACTTGACCAATTTCGCTGCTAAAGCATATGCGCTAGCAGCTGAATGTGATTGTGAAGCAGGTTGTCCAAGGTGTTTACATTCAACTGGTTGTCCGCAGCATAATGAAGCACTGCATAAAGATTTGGGTTTGTTTTTGTTGGATGCGATAAGCCAAGCAGTGCAGAATACCTAATAGCAATGCCCTCTTTTTATGTAAAAATTACTCATAATAAATTTGGAGTATTTTATCTTTTAAAAAATAACAACATCCCATGTGGATTATTTAAAGATACATCTTTATTGCACTTGTGATTCTCCGATTCATCACCTTGTAAATCCTGATTTGAAAGTGAGTACACGTCAGTTGCAACAAGCTGATATCCTTGACTAATTAAATAACCAACTAATTTATCAGGTATTACATGAGATGCACCGTAACTTGGTAATAAATTATGTTCAATTTTATCCTTGTCTGAAATATTTAATTGCACAATACCTGTACGACACAATATATTAAAATCAATCGATTTAACTAAGCCACTTGTAATAATTTCAATTGAATTTAATTCCATTGCCAGTTGCTCTATACTTGCAAAATTCCGCGACCACGGGTTGCCCATTAAAAATAGGCGTATCGATATTGCCTCTGGTTGTACTTTCACAATATCAAGTAATGTTCTCGTAACTGTATGTGGTTGTAAGTAATCTAACACTCCATGAACTGAGACTAGCCGTATGCTATTAGGAGCGTAAAGTTTTGTCAGTTCAAGTTCTGCTAAATTGCGATCGCAAAAATAATTTAACTGTAGATTTGGGTATTGGCTGCGTAAAGCTAAAAACTTTTCTGGTGGATTAGTAGCAATGTCGTAACAGTCGATTGTCGGAAGTTGGTAGCGCGTTAGGTCAACTCCTTCAAAACCAAAAAAAACTTCTCGCTCGGCAAAACCTGCACCCAAAATAGCTACACTACCACCTTTACCTGAAAGAATCGCTTCCCAAGTCAGAGGATAAACATTAGGAGTAAGCTCCAAAAGCCTAGCTTTACTAATCTCTAGGATATTGCCACTGCCTTTGTTTTCTAGGAATCTTACTGCCATAAAACCTCACTATATTATGAAATAACCTTGGGACGGCTGATTGGTGTAATGTCCTTACCTTCACCCAAACGGTACACTTCCCTATACCCGCATATATCAATCTCAAAAAACCTATAGCTCGTAGTAAACTTTGCCCATGCTGCTAAAGGATTAGTCTTGGGCAGATTTGTCGTTGCCTGGTAAGTGATTTCAAAACCTGTGCTACCATCTTGCTTAAACTTCTGTATAAAAATCTGGTAGTCTCTAGCGTGCCAAAAATCTGTGGTTCGACGACGCACTACATCTTGTGAGTCAGAACTCATAGCCCGTGCTGCCGACGCGGACACGATCAATTGAAAATTGTCAGACATTCGCGTTAGAGCAAGTTTCTTGTCTGGGTTTGAAAATAGTTTATCAACAATTGGTCTGAGTTCAGGGTACAAAAAAGTTTCGGCAATGTAAAAGCCTGAAGATTCGTAGATATTATCCTCAAAGTAGCGATCGCTTCCGGCAAGTGCATCAGATTTAAAACGAACCGACTTTTGTAAGCTCGCAAAAATTAAGTCTTCGTATAACTTCTGCTGCGATGCTGGCGTTGCTGCAAGAATTTTAAATGCAGATCCGCGCATCCCCTGAATTCCAATCAAAGCACAGGTACAGTTGAGAGACGCTGCCCACGTCGCTAGAAATTTTCGATAGTTAGTATAAAGTATTAATGCTTCCTGATAGTCAGGAGCTTTAATTTTGAGTAAATGCTTTACTGGGTTCGGCTTAATCTCCCATCCAGGTCTAGATAATAAAGTCCACAATGTTGAGGAATCTTCAATGGCATCCATGCATTTATCCCCGAAGCTTATTAATGACAGTTATTTGTCTGTCCGTTCCTGTCAAATCTCATGCGGGATATGAGTTCCTTCAGATGCGCTGGGTCTACACCAAACCTATGAGCAATGTCATACTCCTCATCTTCAGTTGGCGGTGCATTTAGTGTCAGTAAATGCTCCAAAAACGGTTGTGACCCCCCTAAAGGCAAACCATCATCTGTAAAAGGTAACCTATGTTCGTGCATTGGCTGATCAAATACCGCAGGGCGGGTATTTTGTAGCCACGCTCCAACCTCACCAGGTTTTGGCGGATCTATCCCCAATCGCTCACATTCTTCTAATAACTCATTTGATAATTGAGATTCTATTGTGGAGAGGCTGTGCGATCGCTCCACCAAATCTTGTAACCATTCCTGTAGTTTTCCTGTCTCTGGTAACTGCAAACCCAGCGTCTGACAAGCAGCTACAAACTCTTGCCCAATAATAGCTTCCCGATGCAAATTTCTCAAAAATGCAGCATACTCATCTTCTGATAGTACATTAAGCTGCTGCTGAAAAAACTTCTGAATTTCTCGACTTAAGCGAAATATACGTGATGCCCGAAAATCATTATCTTTCCTGATCCCCTCAATATCACCCAAACCAAGGGAGAGATGATCTACAAACCAAACCCCCATCTGACCCACTTCAGGTACAGGTAAACCCAAGGATTCGCACGCAAATATCAGTTCTATACCCAAAGAGGTATAGCCCGAAAACATCTGCTCCAAATTACCCGGTTGAGGAACTGGTTTACCACTTTTTTGAGCTAGGTCAACTAAATCCAAACCCAAATCAACTAAACGCCTTAGAGTTTTTGCTAAAGTGCCACCCAATATCGGCAGTACATCATCTACCTTTTGCCGCACACCGGGTGCAAGGGTAAAGGATACCCGGTCAGTATCCCCTCCAGAAAAGCGTTCGCGCTGATTTGACACACGTTTTTTGAACTTGGTTTATCTAGGTTTCTCTTCAGTTTATAGAAACAACAGGGTGTTTAGTTACAAATATTAACTTTTATATCAAAACCCATATCACTACAACAACTAAATGACTTGCCCTCAATAAACCCTTTGAATTTAGTGATGTACTAAATTCAAATAGTGCATCACTAAATATTAAATAATATTAAGTTAATACATCACTAACTTTGCGAATCGGTAAACTTTACCTAAAAAGCACAAAACAAGGGCTTGAGATAAATCAAGCTAACTCGGTAAAAATCCTGTAAGAGTTAATAAAGATGCAAAAGAGCTACAAAGTGGTAGAAATACTACCAAAGCAAGGATTAGAACCCAGACAATTTCTACGCTACTGCTTCGGTATAGCCGAACTCAGCCCCCCAGAACTTCTCGAAGAAGAAACAGATTCGCAATACCGCAAAAAATGTATCACCGTACTATGTGCAGTCTTAGGTGTGCAAAGACCGACAGTCCGTAAGTGGGGAAGCGATCTCAATTTTGACGGAATACCCAACTACTGCAAAGCTTCACTTGCTTACATTCACGCGGCCGAAATCATACCAAACCAGCTAAAAAGCATCTTGACAGGAGAATACAACGCACCGGAAGTAGACGCTCAAACCTTTCTAGAAAAAATACTCCTTGAAGGGTTAACTGAACAGCAAATACTGCAAACTGTTTCTCACGCCAATTTTCGTGCAACTTGTGTCAAAACCCTCACGCAAGTATTACACATTGGCACCAAATCAGTCCAAGATTGGGGTCAAGATATGTCGTTTCACAAAATGCCCAAAATTCACAAGCACACCTTGGGCTATGCTTTGGCTGCTATTTCCAAATCATCAAAAGCTTGGGACAAACAAGCAGCCTGAATTATTTGCAGTGACTGAAATAGGTAAGTCAACGACCTAAGCGTTGAGTGCAAACCCCTATAAGGCAAGGGCTTGCAGTTAACTCTAGTTGACCAGTTCAAGTCCATTAAAGGGCTACGTTTACGACAAGCGTTTAAGAACTCACCTTGGGGTGCGTGCCAGCCCCAGGCTCTGAAACCAGATTGTTAAAAGTCCGAGGAGGTTTAGGACCGTGCAATTTGGATAGTTACCGATCGTAAACATGAACGAGGCAAACTTTACCCGTAAGGAGATGCAGAAATGCAAACCAATTATGTTTTTCTTGTTGACACCAATAAACAACCATTAAACCCAATTCATCCCGCGAGAGCGCGAGAGTTACTTAACAAAAATAAAGCAGCAATTTACCGACAATTTCCTTTCACTCTTGTGCTGCACAAGGCAATTGATAACCCAGTTGTTCGACTACTTACTCTTAAGCTTGACCCTGGTAGCAAAACTACAGGGATAGCATTATTAGATGGGGAGAATGTTATTTGGGCAGCAGAACTACAACATAGGGGCTGGTCCATCAAGGACGCACTTAACAGCCGCCGCTCGTTACGTAGATCTCGTCGTAGCCGCAAAACTCGTTACCGTATGGCTCGTTTTGATAACCGTAAGCGACCAGAAGGGTGGCTACCTCCTTCGTTGATACATCGTGTTCTCACAGTTGAAACTTGGGTAAAACGGCTTTGTCGCTACGCACCTATCGCTCAAGCTGTTATGGAATTAGTCAAATTCGACACGCAAAAAATGCAAAACCCAGAGATTGACGGCATCGAATATCAGCAAGGACAACTCGCTGGTTACGAAGTCCGACAATACCTTCTAGAAAAGTGGGGGCGTCAATGTGTTTACTGTGACAAAGAAGGCGTGCCACTTCAAATTGAACATATTCATCCAAAATCCAAAGGTGGTAGCAATCGTGTCAGCAATTTAGCTCTTAGCTGTAAACGATGCAATCTTAAAAAAGGGACACAACTTATTGATGAGTTTTTGAAAAAAGATGCAAAAAGATTAGAGAAAATTAAACAACAAGCCAAAAAACCATTAAAAGA
Organism: Tolypothrix sp. PCC 7712; assembly: GCF_025860405.1. Taxonomy (GTDB): domain Bacteria; phylum Cyanobacteriota; class Cyanobacteriia; order Cyanobacteriales; family Nostocaceae; genus Aulosira; species Aulosira diplosiphon. The sequence continues at coordinate 98,624 of NZ_CP063786.1, forward strand.
TGCTGCTGCTGTTAATGCGACTCGTTGGACACTTTTTCATACCCTAAAAGGTATTTTGCCAACAACAACAGGAACAGGTGCTCAAACAAAGTACAATCGAACTCTTTTTCAACTAGAAAAGCAACACTGGATTGACGCGGCTTGTATTGGCGACATTAAAGCAATTAAGTTGCTAACATTGCAGCCACTACTAATTAAAGCGAATGGTTGGGGAACCAGACAAATGGCTGGTACAAACAAGTATGGCTTTCCTATCCGTCATCGTACTCGTCAATCGCTTCATTTTGGCTTCCAGACTGGCGATATAGTTAAAGCCGTTGTGCTTTCAGGGAAGAAAGTGGGTCAGTACGTTGGTCGCGTATTATGTCGCGCCAGAGGCAGTTTTGACATCGTTACCAAAACCGGAAGAGTTGGAGACATTAATCATAGGTTTTGCAAACCCATTCACAAGAAGGACGGATATTCGTATGCTTTTTAAGAGAAATCTTAGGCAGTTAAAATTGCCGACGATTTTCACCCCCATGTCTCAAGGCAGAGGCACCCGGCCTTTAATTTCTGGTGGTCTTTTAAGACCAACGAGCTTTTAAGACCAACGAAATTAATGCAAAGTGAATCTTATCATGCCAGGAACTATCACATCAATCTCTTATCTCCAAAAACATCAATTAGATCCAAATCCAACCGCACATATCGAAACCAGCAGTCTGGAATATTTGCACGCCGCTTTCCTACTCTACGAATACAAAACCACCTACAGCAAGAAAGAATACCGAACCTTGCTCGATACATACGGTTGGGACAAAGGAAGCTCTGAGGAAAAACAAGCGCTCAAAATAGCCGAAAACTTCCAAGAATTTTTAACTTGTCCTCAACACCTAGCCGCAATTCCAGTAACAATACTTCTCAGGTTGTGTTCTCCTCAATACAAGCCAATTATCAGTCAGCTACAAGATTATCCAATTGGGGGATTAACCTGCAAACTGGTACTGGAGTTAATCGAAGAGAGGAAAGCCCTCCTTAAAACCCAAAAGCAGGAACAACAAAAGCAGATATCAATCTGGCGCAGAACTCCAAAAGGCGATCGCTACTGTCAATTCCCTCCTCAGTGGGAAGAAGACCACCAAACAGGGGTACTTACACAGGAATTGATCGACGGATATGGGCTACTCCCTCAGCAAATTCTTCGTGAAGCGATCGCAGATTATCACGCCAAAATCAAATCCCAAGAAAAAGAGCAGTCCCAGGAAGAGACTGCTGAATCTAAAGTGCTTGAGTCGAGTATGATTCCACAATTAGAAACATCCCCAACAGAGATAGAAAAAGCTCTAGAAGTTAATCCCAGACTAAAACAAAACGAACAAACCAGCACTAGTAACGCTACAGAACAGCAGCCAGTTGGAGAAGAAGTGTTAATGCTGACAGAAAAACTCAAATCAGCTACCAGTTATTATCAAATTAGAAGTGCTATATACAGGCATCTGGCTGTTAAAGATGAAGCTTGGAAGCAGCTTTCCCCAGAAGAACAGTTAAGAATTAAAAGATTGTTTCCCCAGGAAATATTAGCTCTCCAAACAGCCAGAGAAGCATGTTTAATTATTGACTACTATGAGTTAGAAACTGGCTGGTTCCAAGTATTTATTGCAGGTGAAGATAAGCCTGTAAGCATTAGTAAATCAAATTTAATTAGTTGGGTACAAGAACAAGAAAGACTCAACTGCGTCACTACGTAAACCACCACAATCAGCTAACGCTTCAGCTTTCAAGTTAATCTAAAAAAGCATAAATGGAATTGTCAGGAAAGATACCCTCAATTCCTTGCTGCTACATGATTGAGCTATCTCGTCCGCTTGGAAATGAGAAACATCAAGCTCGTTACTACTTAGGTTCATGCGCGAACCTCAAGAAAAGATTTCAGCAGCATCTACAAGGATCTGGCGCAGCATTTACTCGTGCTGCGATAAAACGCGGCATCGAATTCAAAATTGTCCACGTATGGAAGACTTCAAGTAAACAAGAAGTCCGTCAATTTTCCATTATTTCTGCCAGACGGGTGCAACCTGGGTACTTTGATTCCGCCAGTAGAAACAGAGTATAAGTGTTGAGGTCACACTTGGCTGTGGATGGTTTGGTAGTCGCTCTGATAGTCCCAACCTGCTGATAGAGATGACTTAAATTATCCGTCTTTCAAGTCCCTACAATTTCTTGAGTGCCTGTTTTATCCTTATTGCTCTTACTCCACTTCTTGTCTAATTCGTCAACGCTAAGTTCTATAAGATTCATCATTTAAATATTGTTGCCATTCTTCTGGTGTCAAATTTCGCGTTAGATGGTTACAAGCTTCTTGAATTAAGTCTTCTGCTCTCCAGAGCCAAACTTTTACCGTGCCATCATTACTTGTTGTAGCTAAGTATTTTCCATCTGAGCTAAAAACTACTGTCTTAATATCATTATTAGTCAACCGTGAAATTTCTCGACCACTAGGAACTTCCCATATCCTTGCAGTTTTATCTGCACTTGCTGTTGCTAAATATTTACTATCTGGACTGAATGCGACAGAGTATACATAACCTTCATGTCTCATACAAGTTATTTCTTTACCGTTAGTAAATTCCCATATCCTTGCAGTTTTATCTGCACTTGCTGTTGCTACATATTGGTGATTTGGACTGAATACAACAGTGGATAAATCATTTGTCGGAAAATAAATTTTAAACATAAATTTAAATATTTTTTAATTTCGATAAAAAAGATGAAACAAAACTTTAATCAATATTCTCATGAGCTATTTGTATAATTTTATTTTCATTACCCAAACTCCAAATTATGGCAACACCATCAGACCTTGCTATAGCTAAGTATAAATTTTCTTCATCACAGCTAAGAGTAACATTATTAACTTTAATTTGTCTATCGTTATTTTGTTTAACTACTGTTACTTCTGTTTCTTCATAGGTAATATACTTGGATTCTTCTTGGCTTAGAACCTCCCAAACCTGATTAGCAGTATTTTGGTTTGTCTGCGAGTGAGCTATTTTATCTTCAATAGACAGTACACGTATTTCCCACATTCTATTATTAAGAGTTTCTATTGCAATAGCTAAATACTTCCCATCTGGGCTAAAAATCAAACTACGTATAAGCTTGCCTAAGTCTTTACCTTTTATCAAAACTAATGACTCACTTGTGTAATCTTTCCATCTTTTTATATACAGCGTATTATCTTTAATTACTGTAGCTATATATTCTCCATTTGGGCTAAAACATAACAACTTTACAGGCATATCATAAACAATGTGAGATACAAGTTCTTTCCCATTGTTTATGTTCCATATTTGAATGTTTTTGTTTTCATATATAGTGGCTAAATGTTTGCAATCTGGACTAAAAACAGATCCACACATAATTTCATTATTAATAGATTGTACATCTTTAGTTTTATAGTCAATAGAAGTAACTTCTGGCATACAATCCAACTTCCATATTTGAGCAGAAGAACTGGCTATTATATGGTCTTCATTGTAAACAGGGCTGAAAACTATTTTATGAACATAAGTATCATGATTTATTCGCGCAGATTCTTGCCCACTATCAATTTGCCATATATGCGTAATTCCAGATCTACCTGTTGTCGCTAGATATTTCCCATCAGGGCTGAAAGCAAGAGAGTATAAAATATCTGTATGAGGTATACGAATTATTTCTTTTCTGGTAATGATATCCCATACACTTACAGTATATTTTTGCTTAGATAAGTCATTAACTGCTGTTGCTAGATAACTTCCATCAGGACTAAAAACAACAATAGAAACTTCTTCTTGTTCTATGCTTTTGAACTCTTGCTCGCTATCCCACATCACAAAAATAACCTGATTTTTATATGACAGTGCTAAACACTCTAAATTAGGGTGTAAAGCAATGGCACTAATCTCACTTTCAGAAATAAGTTTTCTTATTGGAGTTAATTTTCTATTTATTAATTGCCAAAATATTACTTGGCTTTTATGAACTATAGCATTAACTTGAGGGTCAAAGTAAGATAATGGTAAAACTGCTACAATATAATTCCTAGAGGCGCAAAAATCAATATCTATTATTATTGTTCGTAAAGTTTCACTACTTATTGCCTTACCCGTTAATAATTCCCAAACCCAAATAGTATGATAATCGTATTGATATGCATTGTTAATAAAAGATTCATTACTAATAGTAACTAAATAATCGTCATCAATGAAAAAAGATGAAGAAATAGAAAAGTTATAATTATGAGAATTAAGCGGAGGTGAAATTTGTTTTCTATGTTTTAGAGACTTAAGAAGTATGTTACTATTCCACTGCCATATTTGAACAGTATCTTCTTCTTGATGAACAGCTAAAAGATTGCTATCTAAACTGAATGATATAGCTGTTGTCATATTTTTATATTCATTTTTTAAATTTAATAGAGGACGAGCTAGTAGACTTAATCCTTGTCTTAAAGCCTGATCTGTTTCTACAGAGTGATAGCGTTTCACAGATTCTACAGCTAGTAAAACACTACGTTCTAGTAAACGAGGTTGTTGATTTCGTAGTAGTTCTGATTGTGCTGCTAATTGGCGTGCAAGAGCAATTTTACGCTGTTCTTCTGCTTCTTCATATAACTTTTTCCAATGCAGTTCTTGCTGAATTTGATACTCTTGACTGTTTTGAATAAACTCTTTTGCTAAATTCGATAGAGGCACAGTATCTACCTCATTATGAAGAAATTTCTCGATTTCAGCTAACCTTAACCCTGTTAATAAATAATCCTGAGATTTCTCTTTATCTTGCCACTCTTCTGCCGCAGCCTGAATCTTGCGCTCAGTTCTAATCGCCTCCCGATTATTATCCAGCAACTCCCTCAACCTTGACCAATGGCGAATCAAAGCTTCATGAGCCACATCCACTACCGCCACCTTTTCTTTACCTCTGCGTTGTTCGCTAGTCACAATTAACTTGGCTTTTGCCAGTTTTTGAATTACTTGCTCTACCAACTGTGCAGATTTACTCAAAGAAACTAAATCTCGCTGCGGAACTTGCTTGCGCGTGTCTGGTGTCCCTTCTCCTAACTGAGTCAAATTAATAAAAATCAAGTCTGCTATTTTTTGTTCTTCAACTGACAATTCTTTGTAAGTTTGTTCTGCCAAATTTTCTAGAGTTTTTCTGACTCCACCTAATTGGTGATAACTATCTAATTTCAACCAATTGAATGTTTGCCGTTGCCAAAGCTGCTCTAAAGTATATGACAACAAAGGCAGCATTCCCGGCTCGGCTTCTTGTGTTGGTTGTTCTACTGCAATTCCTAAGTCTTGGAGAATAGCATTAATTAAATTTTCCTCAATCTTCCGTCCTAATTTGGCGGCTGGTTCGCGAATTGCTCGCTGTAACTCTTCCACAGACATGGGAGTTACCATCACTAAATTGCTTTCAATTAAATCAGCCAGTTCATGATGTGCCGCACACTTACCTAAAAAATCATCGCGCATGGCAAATATGAGGCAGAGTTTATCTGCTGTTTGTTGCAGCGCTCCTAATAAACTAGCAATAAACTGCTGGCGATCGCTTAGATTTTGACACACTGTAAAAATCTCTTCAAACTGATCGATAATTAGTAGAGTGCGGGGCGAGCGCGATGCTTTAATTAATCTTGCTAGTCCTGTTGCTCCTTCATTTATTGCATCTTCGGCTATTTTTAACTGTTCTGCGCGTTGGATATCTGTGGCTGACTCATCCAAAAAAGCCGTTGCTAAACTTACCAAAGGTTGTTCTGCGGGAGTAAAAATCCGAATTTTCCATTCCTCTGTTCCCGGTAATCGTCGCTGTTGCTGTAATTGATAAATTAACCCCGCCCGCAATAGAGAAGATTTACCACTCCCCGATACCCCCAAGACTGCTAAAAAATTTCCCTTCCCCACCTGAATACTTTGAATCAGCTTTTGAGTTAATAGTTCTCGCCCATAAAAATAATCAGCATCTGCAACTTCAAAAAAGCGTAACCCTTTGTAAGGACAAACTCCATCGGGGATATCGATCAGAACATCTTCCCGTTCACCAGTAAGAATAATTTCTTGGTTGGGGTTATACCATATCGGCTGTTGAGGAGTATCTTTCAGGGTTTGGGCAATATACTCAATCAATTTGTCATTGTTAACCAAACCATCTGGCTGTTGTCTGGGATCTAGTCCTTGCCAAAGTGCTTTGGAAAATACTCCATGCTTACCATCAATATCTTCCTCAGCCAGTTCAAATTCTCTCGATGCAGCAATCAAAAACCGTGTTTGTTTTTGTAGTGATGTCCCTAAATCTGCTTGGGCAAAATTGAAGAGTTCTCCACTGTAGCAGCAATCTAGCCAAACAATTTGCTGCTTGACGGGGCTTTTTTGCAACAGTTCTCCCAACCATCGCAAAGAAACACCCCACTGATTTTTTCGCGGAGCGACATCGCTGCTAGCCAAAAACCCTTCAGTTACACCGCCGCGATTTTTACGTAAACCATGACCGATAAAATATAACAGGGCTGTTTCGGGAATACTTGCGCCTACTGGGTTAAATAATTGAATAATTGCATCTTCTAAAGTATCAGACTTGACCAAGCCCTCAGATGCGACTTGACGCTGTTCGCCCTGAAGCACTTCTGGTAGCCGCCGCACGCGAAAATCACCATATTCTTCTAATCGTTGGGCGATCGCTTCGGCGTTGTTAGCAGCAGACACAAGATGTTTGGCTTTGCTTGTTGGAGTATCCTTGAGAAAAGGATACTGATTAATTCCTACTACCAGCGCGTCTCGACTCATGAGAATGATTTAACACAGTTGAGTTAAGGATAATCATGGGTTGGATTGTAGCAAGACCTCGAACGGTATGAAACTAAACCCAACAAATCCTGAAAATATTGCGTTAGTCTACTACCAAGAGCGAACTGCAATCAATAAGTTGTTATAATTCGCTGGCGAGCGCCTGACCAATACGCTTGAGACGTTGCAAAATAGCATACTAATCTCTTTTCGATTCTGTAATTGCTACTGCCTGTGTTATCGCATCTTCACTTTTGAGTTTCTTCTTTTCTATTACTTTAGTCTTGTCCAGCTTTGTTGAGTAGTTCCTCCATTCCGCGCATATCCAACTTCAAAAAACGGTCTTGTAAGTTGATAGCACGCTGGATTAGTTTTGGATCGTCAGTTTCATCAGCTTCTCGTAAAATTTCGTTTAATGCTGCAATTAATGGTTCTGTTCGCCACAAGAGACTTACATTCATCCTACTTTCAAATTTTGCTGCCAGTGTTTCAGTTAATTCCAGTGCTGATAAAGGGTTTCGTCGCGATTCGTAGCCTAGCCATTCAAGAAACCCATCAAAATCAATATCTCTTGCAGATGCTGGAAGTGCTTCAAGAAATGCCAGCGCAAACTCTCGCCTGATGCAGGCTCTTTTGGTTTCTTCTTCAAAACATCTATCAATCTTGCCAATAATCTCCTGTGATATATTTTTATAACCTAAAATATTAATAAGTCCAGTAATGCAATTTTCTGTATGTTCTTTTAATTCTAAATTTGCTATAAATACTTGAGTTACTCCTTGCCAAGCCGCATTACTGTTGGTTTTTACTAAAGTGGCAAATAATTGTTCCTGGCTGATGTGTCCAGCCAAGCTTGCTAATGTAGAAAGTCGTCCCCAAATATCACCAGCTTCTTCCATACCTTCATACAAAAGACGATTTAGGTAGGGGGCAACTATATCAAAATTGTGGTGATATTGGTAATAAAAGCATAACTCTGTATATTTCCATAAATGAGGTTGAGGTTCTTTGAAAACATCAGCCAATAATTGCCATCCCAAATCAGGGTTTTTGTGAATCAAAAAGGGAAGATGTTGGAGAATAGGAATCCGTGCATAAATCGCTGCATCCCGTGCAGCATGACGCAGCAGTAACAATAACAAATCGGGGACAGGTTGTTCTTTTTCTAACAATCTGTTGCACAATTTAATAGCACTTTCGGCTGCAACTCTATGTACTGATGCTGTATTCAGAATATCGTGACTGTTTACCCTGATTTTTCTATCCTCAGGGTATTTACTGTAAAGCCAGAAAAGTAATAATGATAAGCGTTCGACTGATTCACTATCAGTTAAAACATCACAACAAGCTTCCAATGCGTAGCGAACTGTCTGGCCTTCTTCCCAAATTACAAAGTAGCGTTCCAACCAATTGAGTAAAATAGATGCGATCGCTTCTCCTTCTGGAAGGGGTTCGATGGGTTCCCATTGCTGTGGTGGTTGAAAATTTCCAAAGCGATAGTGCAGGTGAAATGCGATTCCTTCTACTAAAGCACATACATAATCTTGATGCAGATTTTCTCGGATAAAACTTGTCAATAACCCGATAAAACGTTCTGGATGCAGGGAACAAGCATCACGTAATACCCCTTTAACTTCGCTCAAACCACCAATCATATCTCTGTTGAATATATTTCTATTTTCATATGCTTTGTAGTAATTTAGTAACTGAAAAATACTTTTATCTGATAGCTTCAGAAAATCTTGCGAAGATAAAGGTGGTATGACAATACCACCCCAACTATAAATATTTGGTTCTGGGCTAGTGTAGCCAAAATAGTTTTGCAAACTGTCTACAAATTCCTGTATCTCTAAGCCTCGGAAAATGGATGGAATTGAGAGGCATAAGTCGTACAATCCACGATATTCTCGAAAAGAATATTCTTGTTCATATTCTCTTGTTTCAGAAATCAGCGACAAAATCATCGCTTGATTAGCTGTTTGTGCTGATTCTGAGATTTTAGGGTAAGTCATTTGCATTAGTTCGCCTAGTTCGTAGCTTAGGTCACTATGGTGGAAAAGTTTGTCATCTTGTAACAGACTTTCTACCCCACAGATATAAGCTTTAAAGAAACGACTTAGAAATAAAGCGCTTGCTAAACAATTAATATTAAGAATAAAAATCCAAAACTTAATTGAGTGGGAATAACGAATATTTTCTTTGTATGCTTCAATAACAAAGTAACGAATAGCTAATTCCTGAGAGTTTCGCAATCGGACTTCATTTTCTATCCACCAAGCTTTATTGTGACGAGCACGATGCTTAAGTGCTTTTTCCACACCATCAAGTAAAATGTTTATGTTATCACAAGGATGGATGTCACGCTGGCTGTGTCTAATTTCCCATGAGGTATGGCGTAAAAACTCGCCATGCAATTTATCTTCTCCGTATCTAGCTACACTAACAGCACTCCAATCTTCTAATTCATTTAACACTAAAGTCAGCAACGTATCGGATTGGCAAAGGCGGACTTCCAAAAATTTATCATTATGGAAATCATGAGGCATACAACGCAGCTTATCAGCCAAATTCCAACCGTACACATCTTCTGATGAAACATTTTTGGTAATGTATTTCCACAATAATGTATCTCCTGTATTGGTGAACTGCACCCACCGACTAAGCAAACTGCCAAGAAAATCGTGTTCTTCTATCTCGAAATCTTCAATCAGAGTTTCTAGTAATTCCTTTATACCTGGAGCATTCCATGCTTCAAAATTGGTCAACATGGAACAGATACTTCTAGCAAGATTTTGTGGGTTTATCCATTGTTGAGCGATCGTTTGTCTCCAAAATGCCACTACTTCCGCAGGATATTTATTCATCCATGCTTCCAACCATTGGACAAATTGAAGCAACCAGGTTTCCCGCTCCTGTGCTAACTTGGCTTCAGGCAACCAGTGTTGTGTAATAATATTCCACCAAGTGCCGTTGTTTGCTCGCCATAGTAAGCGTCGAAATAAATCGGGATAATTTTGGAAAATTCGGCGAAGCGATCGCCAATCTTCCTCAACTGGTTCTATTTCAGCAAAAGACTCGCTTACAAGCCGCTTAACGTGATATGCAATTTCATCGTGGGATAATACTTCCCATACTTGCCGCCTAAAAGCATCCGGTTGATATGCACGCAGGTAAAAGAAAAACGCTCGAACTGCTGGACGAATAAAGGGAAGTTGGGGATGTTCGAGGATGAATTGTGCCAAAGTTTGGTTTTTAGCCCGTGTAGCTCGAACAGTAAGACAATCTGCTAATGTTTTGTGGCTAAACTCTAGAATTCCAGGGGAAGTTTCCAGCAGCACTTCCTGGCTAATTAATTGCCTGACGGTATCTTCGCTTGCTCCAAAAGATACTTTACTATATGACTGAGTTCTTTGCTGCATTAACTGTTCAGCCATATTTTGCAAAGCGTCTATAGCCTCAGTGCCGAGTGTTGAATTTTTAACTACCACTTCCTCAAGGAAGCTGTTGTAAAGTTCATAAGCCGATGCTGGTTGTGATGAAACACCGAGTTTTGCTAGTCTTTCATAAATCCGCAAGTTTTGAGGTATTTGCAATAATGACCGTAATACCGGAGTCATCTTAGAAACATCAACCTGCCAGTCGATCAAGAACGACTTAACTTGAGTGTCGAAATCTAGTGGTTGTAGATTGATTTTATGTTGCCAGGAACGTCCTCGAAGTAAAGGGTCATACTCCAGGTCAAAATTGCGACAGGCAACAATCACCGTAACTCCCTCAAGTTTTTCTAGTCGGTCGATAATTCCCAGAAAAACCTTGAGAGAACCATGCTGACGACTGAGAGATAAAACATCAAGGGAGTCAATAATTACCACAACTTTGCGGTAATCAGCTAGACGCGCACATTGACCAACGATATCTTCAGGTAAGCCGTGCGCTATTAATTCCTGTTCGCTGCTAATATTTGTAAAATTATCACCTTTAATAAATAGAAGTCCCCAAACCGATGCTTTTTCCTGCTCAATGTTATCAGCAAGGTCGAGCAACATACAGGTTTTACCGCTTCCGGGACGGTCTATTAGTAAAATTGTTCGGCTTCCCTGCTCGATTAGTTCGATAATTTGGGGTAGCTCGGAACGAGGAATTTTTTTACCGTCTATTTTGCGTAACCAATATCTTCCGATACTAGAAGCACTATTAAAGTTGGCAAGGATTTCTGCCTCACTGCGCTTTGGTGTTGGGTTTAATTCATGTTTAGCTAATTCAGCTAATATATCCGAGCGAGTAATTTTGTATTTTGTGTCTCTTAAATGGGTATTGTTATTGTGATTGTTATTCTGTATGTAGCGTTCTAGTACCAGCATCGCCAGCTTTGAGTTTGGTACAAGTCGCTCTAAATCTAATTGATTTTGATGCTCCCAGTTTTCAGTGTCCTGAGTTTGTATAAAACTTGAATTACCATCTTTATAAAAAACAACAATATTATTAGCCACCACCGACAAGTTTTTCCCAGGTATCGCTGTTGAATCAACTTGGATGCTTTCGATTGCATCATCCTCTAAGAGTCGAATCAGCCAATGCAATAGTATCTGCAATTGTTTTGTGGAGGTGTTACCAACAGTGGCTTCCTCGTAGGGTTTAGCCTTTCCTTGAATCAGTTTAATAACTTCGCCGTGGTTGCTTATCAGTGGGGTCTGGGGAATTTTTGTTTGCTCATAGTATGCTTGTAGCTTCTGCTCAACGGAAACTGCTAGCGTCCGGTTTGTAATCCAGTCTCCTTCTGGAACTAAATGGGGGTTAAGTCCTGCTAGAAGTGCGCCTGTAAATACCCCATGTTTATCATCTAACTGCTGATAGGCAACTTCATAGTCACGGGATGCAGCAATCAAAAAGCGATCGGACTCCGAACTATGCCTTCCTAGTTCGGTATCTTTAAAATTGAGTAATTCTCCAGCAAAACAGCAATCTAGCCAGACAATTTGTTGTGGTACTTTACTTTGCTGTAATATTTTCCATAACCATTGCAGAGATACACCCCATTGACTTTTTCTAGGACTGACATCACTGGTTGCTAAGAAACCTTCTATTAAACCGTTCAAATCCTCTCTGATTCCATGCCCTGCAAAAAACAGTAGTGCTGTTTCTGGTATTTTTGTACTTTTTGGTAAAAATAGGTCAGCTATAGCTTGTTTCAACGTACCTGCGTCAACGGTTGTGCTTGGATCTACTTGTAGTCGTTCATCAATTATGATGTTGGGAAACCGTTTAACTCGGAAGTCACCGTGGTTTTCTAAAAGTTGGGCGATCGCTTCTGCGTCAGTTGCAGGGGTAGTGAGATGTTTGTAGTTACCTGTTGAATCTTTGAGAAAAGAATATTTATTAATACCTACTACTAAAGCATCTCGTCTCATGTGAGCAGTGTTAGATTAAGTTTTTTATTTAAAAATAAATTATAGCAATGAGGCCATATTGTAGCCCAACAGTTAATGAGTATTATTACTAGTGTAGCTCAATAAATTTTAACAATAATAAAGGTTAATTACGACAGCTAAGGTATCTCAACTCTGATTGGTATTAATTAACTATTAATAAAGTGCAAGCAAGCGTAAATCTCCGGAGCGTTTATCTTCAAATCGTCTAATACAGCTATCATGCTCGTACCCTGACTTCGCAAATAGCGTTCCTCTGTACCAGGTTCCAATAGCATCCCACCACTGTGGTGAATAGCAACTACCTCGAAGTTAACGTTAAATACAGGAGAACCTGATGAGCCTGGAGACGTACATCTAGTATATTGAACTACATCATTATCTACGTAAGTAACATTGGAGAGCATTGAAATTTTTTTAAGATGTCCTTGTGGATGGTGAATAATTGCTAATTCTTCTTTGAGCTTTAATTGCTGATTATTGAGGATTAAGGGTTTACTAAATTTAGGCACATCTTTTAAAGTTACAACTGTGTAGTTTAGTCCAATATTTGTATAAAATTTACCTTCTGGTAATAGCTGAACAGTTTGTGTAGTGCATTCTTTACCAGTTATATCTAGTTGATAATTAAAAGTAAACCTACTTTGTTTTGCTTCATCCAGGCTACTAATAACATGATTACACGTCATTAATAAATCCTGTGCAATCATAAAACCTGTAGCAAAATTCTGCTTACCCGTATTGCCAATTTCCACTAAAATTCTAACAACGGCTTTGGCCGATTCAGTAGCTAAATTCAGTTTATAAATATCGGAAGAAGGCGAAACATAAGGATACTCTTTATCTCCAGTTTCTTTTCGATCCACTGACTTTTTTTTATCTTTGTAATCATTGCTCCATTTGTAAAAATTTTTTGCTAATGGCTCTAGATCCGGTTCCAGATTTAGCCATTCCTCCCTAACCCTTGTTAGTAATCCTCCCATCATCAAGTCTTCATCCTGCCTACCATTGGCATCCCATATTTGTAATGCATCGTCCAAGCGATCACGTAGCCTAAGTATTTGTCTGTACTTATCTCGCCATTGCTCAAACTCTTCCCATCCCGACATTAATGCTTCATGAATAAGGTCAATTATTTGGATCTTTTCTAAATATTTTCCAAACAAAATTTCTACTTCTGATGTTACTAACAATCGCCATTTTATTAATTCTTCTATCAGTTGACTTAAAACTACCTGTTGTTGTGAATCCTCTCCAGCAATTGCCATTAATTTAGTTTTTGGTTGTGGTTGGCGAGTATCTTTAACTCCTTCACCAGTTCGTAGCAACTTTAAGAAAAGTCGCCGAATCAATTCTTGCTCTTGAGGTTGGCGTTTTTGTGAAGGAGATGCTGACTTATAATCTGTATAATTGTAAATTTGTTGGGCGTGACGATTTAGTGCCCCCATTACACCACCCATTTTTTGATAAGCGTGCAAGGTTAATAGTTGAGAATTATATTCTGTATTTCCGGTAGTATTAATATTGCGCTTTTCCCAGAGTTCCATTAGGGTAAACTGCAATAGTGGTAAACTTCCAGGGGATTTTTGGACATCAGCAATCATCTGGATTACTAATGTTTCTTCCAAGCCTAAGCCAACTTGTGATGCAGGTTCTTTAATCGCTTCGGTTAATTCCTCTGTTGTCATGGGAGTTACCGTTACCAAATCTTGCTGAATTTGCTTGGCTAATTTGGGATATGCTGCACACTCACCAACAAAATCTGCTCTGATCGTAATTACCAAACATAGCTTATTATTAGAGCTTTCCACTGCACCCAACAAGCAGTCAAAAAATTGCTGTCGTGCCTTAATATCTTGGCAGAGGGTAAAAACTTCCTCAAACTGGTCAACTACTAATACAACCCGACTATACTTTTCAATGTCTTCAGCAATAAAATCTTGTAATCTGTCAGCACCATTATCTCTAAGCTCTTTTTCTAAAAGCTGAATAAGCATTTTTTTGCTATCTTTGCCAGTAAACGCTTCTGCTAAAGAGTACAACGGATTATCTCCAGGTCGAATCACTGGCATAATTTTCCATTCATTGCTACCAGACAATCTTTGCCCTAACTTTAATTGATAAAGTAGCCCTGCTTTCACTACCGAAGACTTCCCACAACCTGATGCTCCCATCACGGCTATAAAGTTACCTGGCCTTAATTTTTCTAGTAATTCATCAGTCAGTGCAGTCCGTCCATAAAAATATTTGGGGTCTTCATCATTAAATTCAAAAGCAGCCAATCCTTTATAGGGGCAAATATTATTTTGTAACAGATTGAAAACTACTACCTTAGATTGTTTAGTTCCTTGGATCAGTTTTATCTCTCCCCCCGAATTGTTGTATGACGGACGCTGAGGAAAGGTTCGTAATTTCTCATCATTTTCTAGCTGTTGAATAATAAAATCAGTCAAACTGTAGTTATTAATCCACTGACTAACTTCATAGCGTTGTGGGTCTAGACCTTTTAATAAAAGACTGGTCAATATACCATGTTCTGCATTTCCATAAGCAACAGATGCATCACCACAAGCCGCAATAAAACAGCGATCGCGTCCTTGTCCCCTTTCTCCTGGGTATGCTTCCTGGAAATTGATAAATTTCTCGTTGATTAACTCACCACTATGGCAGCAGTCAAGCCAAATAATTTGTTGCTTTACCGGACTTAATATCAATAATTCCTGTAACCAACTTAACGATACACCCCAAATATCTTTCCGTGGGCTGGCATTACTAGTTGCTAAAAAGCCTTTTATTATCCCTCCACAACTATCTCGCAGTCCGTGTCCGGCAAAGTAAAATAAAGCTGTATCAGGCACATCATTACCTTGGGGATTAAACAGGTCTGCGATCGCTTCTTGCAGCCTTCGTGGAGTAATTAGCTGCTCGTTAGATTGCTTTTCATCAACACTAAGAAATCCTTCCTCATATTTGGAAGGTAATCGTTTGGCTCTAAAACCACCGTATTTTTCGAGTAAACGAGCAATCTGCTCGGCATCACTAGCCGGAGTGTCCAGTTTTTTTAGTTCAGTATAATTATTTATACCAACAACTAGAGCCTGTCGCAGCATGATTTGTGTTTAGCGCTAGTATTATTTAAGACTATAGCTTATTTGGTTAATTCTATGGCTGAATCACCTAAAATCACTTTACTAGCTCTGCTTATCGCCTTAGAACAATTACCAACCTCTCTTACCTCAGATGAACAAGAAGCTTTGGAAACCACTGCTTCCCAACTATACCTTGACCCCGATGACTGGGATTTTATTAAAGAAGGATTAATTGCAACCATTGAGTCCAACCCGGCTCTGTATCAAAACTATCAAACAGCTTTAACTCAATTACAGTCAGTTAGCGGTAATATTCCTTCAGCGCAAATGCCTACCCAGAAGGAATTAGAAACAGAATTAATCAGTGATAATAACCAACCTACGACTTTCGGCTACTTTGAAGGAGAACCAGATCGCGAAAGTGATGAGATTTTGAATGTAACAATTAATGTATTAACCAGGAAAGACCCAGACAAAGCAGCGAAAAAGCTA
The DNA here is from genome assembly GCF_025860405.1 of Tolypothrix sp. PCC 7712. Lineage (GTDB taxonomy): Bacteria > Cyanobacteriota > Cyanobacteriia > Cyanobacteriales > Nostocaceae > Aulosira > Aulosira diplosiphon. The sequence continues at coordinate 114,440 of NZ_CP063786.1, forward strand.
AGTTTTCTCAAGCGTCTGCAAAACTGGCTCCCGAAACAACAAAACTCCTGATAGCATCAACTTTATGAGTGAACTTATTTATCCTACCTTGGATTTATTTATCTATGACCTGCGGGATGGGTTGGGAGACAACAACGCAGACATAACTGCTAATCAGGAATATTTTTTACGCAGATTTCCCGAACGACTTCACCCTTTACTCAAACAACGAGATGCTATAGAAGCTGAATATGTTGAACTTTTGGGGAACCGAGGTAGAGAAACCTTTGACAGCAGTACAAAACAGCATAGTTTGAAGGGTTGGTATTACCCAGTGCGCTTGGGGGATAGTTACGGATTACTGTTAGACTGTTCTGTTGAGCATTCCTTGGGAAATGTGCAGCAGGGTAAAAATGAGGCTTTGCCTATTAGTTGTTTTGGCGATCTAAAAGCGGAAATAGAAAACAGATTAGCCAATACCCACACCACCATTGGACAGGTATGGATGCTATCGGGACAACTCTCGAATTTTACTCCAGATAAAGCAGAAATTATCGCTAAAGAATGCAGTAAAGTAAGCGCACGTAGTTTAAATGTGAATTTGGAATTTCGCGATAAAAGTCCATTCTTTGGCGGAATGTTATTTGAGTTTTACAATTACCGCTTGCAGATACCATCTAAGTTACAAAATAGTCTCAATATTCAAGATATTCAGGATAATCACTACGTTATTATTGCTATTTATCCAGATGCCAAAACTGCCAGGAAAGCTGCTGAATTTAACTTTGACTGGCTGCGTTTGTTTGCTTATCGCAGTAAAATTCTCTGGGCCTATGGTCAAAGTCAGTATTTGAAAAATAAATTACGCGATGATTTTGTTGCTATCCAGCAATACCAAAAGGACTTTAACAAAGCCAAGTCTGGTAAGTTAGATTTAAATAAACTGCGTCAAACTTTAGTTAATGCTCAGGAAACGCTTTGGCGTTATTCTGTTAACCTAAACTACCTTGCTACTCAAAAACGTACCATTGAAATTAATCTCCTCAATTATGAAAGACGGCTAGCTATAATTCAGCAAAAGCTAAATACACAGCAAGATTCTATTGATTTGGACTTACTACAGCAAGTAATTGAAAAACAATTAGAATCCATCAAACAAAAAATTACTAATTTACAAACCCCTAGTAATTTGGAATTTCTCCATAAATTTATTGAAGAAATAAGACTCAAATATTTAGAACAAGTTAAAAATGACTATGAAAGCTTGAATGTTGGTGTGATATTATTAACTGACTTGATTAATGCAATTCGGGGGGTAACCGAGATAGAAAGCTCGGAACGCGATCGCACTTTCCAAAGTACCATTGCAATTGTTGGTGTTGGCTTGGCTGCTAGTTCGTTCGTTGCTTCCATCGCTGGGCAATTTCCCGGTACTACAAATCCCCAGGAAGCCGCAAAATACCCTGTTGGTTCACTAGTATCTAGCTTGGGGGTTCCAGAACCTTGGCTTTCTCCTGCTGTGTCTGCAACGATTAGTTTGGGAGTTGGGATATTGGCTGCGTTTGTTACTTGGTTGGGAATTAAAGTGTTTGAATCTCTCCAGAATTAACGGGTATTGTTTGGGGGAGTAGTCTAAAATTGATGTATTTAGACGCAAGTGGTCAAGCATCTATAAGGCGCTACAAGATAGCAGGCCACAGCGACAGAAATTGATGCAGCTATATATCAAACAGATACCAACTGTGAAGCGACCTTTATTGGCAGGAGATCATACGAACTGGTCACGACCAGATGCAGTAACACTACAAGAAAGAACTTATGAACATAGTGGCACATCCATAGCCGGAAGAGTATCTCGCACTGACCAAATTGCAGAGCATATTTCTCCCTCACATTCATGACCTGTTACCTCTTGCCAAATGATGTTAAATTCAGTTTCTCCCAAGTACTGGAGAATATGAGCTAAATCATTTATAAGTAAATCAACCCATTCTTGATAATTCTGCCCATCTATAATTAAAGCTTGCAGATAAAATTTTAGTGAATCTGACCAAAGATATTGAGTTTTTGATATATCACCCAAACCTCTCAATGTTAATGGAACTTTATACCAATCTTGGAAATGATTAAAAATCATAAAAGCTTTTTGGTAAAAATTAAAAGCAAGTTCAAACAGTTGTTGTGCCTGCGCTATTATAGCTAATAATAAATAATCATCAGATGCTTTGTACCAATCCTCAAACTCTTCTCTAATTTCTAAAGCTTTTTGGCAATAAATAATTGCATGTTCAAATAATTGATGCTGGTGTAACATGAGACCTAACTGATGATAGACAGTTGCTAATTTATCCCTGTTTTCTGTCTCCTTAAAAATACTCAAAGCTTTTTGATAATAGGCTATAGCATCGTCAAGCTTATGCTGTGTTGTCGCAACATTACCCAATTGAAGATATTCATCAGCTGCGTTACACCAATCTTTTGCATCTTCGTAAATTTTTAAAGATTTGTGATAATACTTAGTTGATTCTTCATCTTGACCCTGTAAATGTTTTATGTTTCCTATCTCGTGATATATAGATGCAGCCTGATAACAATCCCCAAAGTGTTCGTAAATTCTCACGGCTTCTTTAGAATGACTAATTGCTTGTTCATATTGTCGTTGCTCTCTCGCTATCTCAGCTAATTTAGAATATGCATCTCCTACCTTATATAAATCCTTCACGTTCTCATATATCTTTAAAGCTCGTTGAGAATAATCTATAGCTTTAGAAAATTGCCTTTGTGTTTTTGCTAGTTCGCTTATGTTTAGATAAATACCAGCTGCCCTATGAAAATCTCCTGATGATTCTCTTATATTTAATGCTGTTTGTAAATTAACACTCGCCGTATCAAAATCTCTCAGTTTTATTGCTATACCAGCTAAATTATTACTCAATGTTGCAATACCATCATTTACTGATGCACTATTTAATGACACAAGTTCATTTAAAACTTGTTGGTAAATAAGCTTTGCTTTTTCGTAATCATGAATAGCTGAGGCTTCATTAGCTATATTATTTTGTAAATACATCCATAAATCAAAGGCTGCATCACCTTTTTCTTTGACATATTTGAGCTTTGTACCAATTCTATTAAGTATTCTCTGTCGCAATGAATTAAATTCTTGTTTTCGAGACCATCGTTTATATATCTCTCCTAATATACTTAAAATTAACCGAACAATATGCCAATCCTGCTTTTTCTCTGCAAGATATAGCATGTGCAAAAAATTAGATTCTTCTATTCGCAACATTAAACTAGTGCTTTCAGGATTGCAAATAATTTCATTTGCATAGTTTTCTGCTAATGCTGCATAAAACATGAGTAAATATTTTTCAAGTTCCTGAATTTTTACATTATTAGCAATAGCATTCAGTTTTTGGCGTAAATACCAAGGTAGTGCAGGGTGAATTTTATAAACTTTTGATCCTAAATATTCTAATATCCCGACCTCTGTTGCTTCATCAAGAATCTGTTGCCAATCAGATGCTTTTACATTATTATGCCCAAAAACATTTCTATATGCATGTTCGACTTCGCTACCAGGTTTTCCTACAAAGATACTAAGCCAATATTCATAAACTCGTTCAGAAAATAATCCCAAAAAAGGTAAATGTCTCCTCGCTTTCTTCGACAACTTGCTAAACGAATAATCCAACGAAGCTGTCAGCGACTTATCCCTTCCGACTTCAGTTTTTTTTTCCAAACTATTCAACCCCTGACGCAAAGCCTCAATTACCTGCGTTGGTGTCTGCGATCGCAGATGTGGCAAAACCACCCGCAATGAAAACGGATGTCCCCCCAGTAATTTCAACAAATCTAAATACTCTTCGGGCAGGTTTTTTATCTCCACACCCAGCGATCGCAAAATCTTCGCTGCAAATTCCTGGGCATCGACAGGTGATAATCCCTGCAAATTTACCAAACTGTACCCACAATCGAGCCAAGTTTCTTCACGACGGCTGGTAATCAACACCCAAGTTTTTCCACCACGCAATTCCTTAAGAAAGCGCTTTAAATCATCTAGCTCATCTGCACTCAACAACGGCTCATTCCTCTCCGGAAAACCCGCCACTGGTTCAAAATTATCCCAAATCAACAAACAAGGCTGAGATTGTAGATATTTTAATACTGCTCGTTGTTGTTGCTCTGCTGCATATTGGGAAAACTTGTTTCCCCAAGCCGCCCTTCCTACTTCATTTACAACCCGACTCAACGATGCACCAGACTCAAAGAAAGTAAAGAATATTTTTTCTCGCCCCTGGGTTTCCTCCAACCACCGCGCAAATCCTGCGGTTAGCTCAGTTTTTCCAACCCCACCCATACCTTGTAACAAAACGACATTATTTTGGCGAAACGCCCGCTCTAACCTTAAAATATCGTAATCTCGCCCTATAAAGCCGTAGCGCCCCTGTTCTGGAAACCCCACCAAATTACTGACAGGCTCCTCTAGGAAGTTCTCAATATCAAGAATATCTTCCGTAGAATTACTAGTTGGCACAAACGGCGTGCAGGTTTCTTGCTGATACAACACCGGAACTATCCAGTCAGCCAAAGGGAAATCACCTTTAGGACTAGGACGCAGGCGTTGATTTATAACCTGTCTTCGCGCTGCTGCCACCGCAGTTGATACATCGGTTCCCAATACCAATTGCTGATAAAACCGCCCAATAAAATGTTTCGCTGCTTCCACCTGCACGTTATAAGACATCGCTACCACACCTTTCGCCCCCAAGGACACTAAGCGTGTCGCCACTGAAGAAAAACTACCATCTCCCTCCTGTGCAGATTTGCAGGCATTCAAAACAAAAATTGGTACACGACAATCATTTAAACTTTGAGCAATTTGGGTCGCTGTGATAATTTGCGGCGAACCATCAATATTTTCAAATACCAACACCCCCTGTCCTTTACTGCCAAAGGAATATTGAAATCCGGTGCTATCTGGGTCAAAGTTACCATGCCCATCAAAATGCACTATGTGGTAAAAACCTTTGTGTGCATTCAGTTCCCGCTCAAATTCTTCAAAGCTGGGTGGACGCAAAACCTTGAGGTTGACATACTTTTGAATCGGTTTTAGCGCCTCCAACAGGGGACGGGCAATAGTTTTGAGAGCTACATCTTTTTCACCATAGGGACGTGCAATTACCAGCAAAATATTTAACTTATCTTGGGGTAATTTTCCCATCTCTGCCCTTACTGGATGACCGCTTAAACTGCGATACATCCCAGCCAAAGATGGTGCGAGAAATTGATAGTCAAGAGAATATAGTAACTCCCAAGGCAAATTTAACACTGTGGGGTCATCGGAGGAAATATTAATTTCGCACTTATCCAACCCTTCTCTAGTCGCTTCACAGAAAAAATCCCAGGCTTTGGTGTTGCGAGGAAAGACTAACTCAAACAACCTCTGTCCCCATTCTTGGAACTTATGCTCGATTTTCTTCGCTTTATTAGGAAAGATGCCATAGGGAAAGGGTAAAAACTTTTCTAGATACCAGCGCAAATCGGTAAGCGTCTCCTCATCAAAGGGATGCTCAAAGCTTACAGGGGGTGCAGAACGCGGTGCAGAGAGTCCCCGTTGCCAAGAAAGTTGGATTTTGCCGTCTTGATGAGTAATCCGCAACCAATTTTGCGCCATACTTACCCCCATGAGTGATTATTTTGATGTTAGCTTCAATTGATGGGAATATTTATGCACTTTCAGCCAGTCATTGCCATGCTTATTCCCATGATGAAACTTCAGATTGAGCTATCCTCTCCTGAAGACTGTTCACTTACTGTACTGCCTGCCTGCTGAAGCAATTCCACTGCCGAAGCCAGTTTCAAAAACCCCCAACATCTTCTCCTCCCAAACTACCTGAGCCTTCCCCAAAAATCCAGTCGCTATTACTGTCGGCATCACCTTCGCCATCCACTTGAAGATTTAAGGAAGGTATTAGCTGTTCAATTTGGCTTTCAAGTCGGGAGATCGCCAACGTTAAAGAAGCAAGTTGCTCCCTATCCTTCTTAATTTCATTTGAAATCCCCACCCGTAATTGATTTAACCGCTCTTGGAGGGTATGTACTTCCGTTTTGGTCGCAGAAGGAATATTCACCTTCTCTTCCAGGACGGCGATTTGAGCTTTCAAAGCTTCAATTTCGGCAGCAGTTGCACTATCTACACTATCGGGACTCTCTTCCATGAGTGCTTGTTTAATGCAAGCCAGCACAAACTCTTTAAAAGTTAAGCGCAACTCCTCAGCACGCTGCTTGGCCTGCTTCACCAACTCCCGGTCTTCTTCAGACAGAAGTTTTATATTTATCTGTGGATAATCGACCATCACGTATCCCAACACGGCTAATACCATCATCGCATATGGGATATCCGCGTATATACGATATAGATGATTCTAGATGAGCAATTTAATCGTGTCCTGGAAACAACTATCATAAAGATACCGGGAATTACAGTTCTCGGCATCATAATTATCAGTGGGGGTTGGGGAATTTTATTATGGAAAATTTACCCGTCAAAAGCGTGGAATCACTTGCTGTGGAGGTGGTGACTCTACCGCTTGATGAAGCTCGTGTCGCGCTTGTGGATTATTATTTTCCCAACCGCCAGAAAATTAATTCGACACAGCAGCTAATTGAGCTATGGGTGCATTCTGTCACTATCAAAAGCGACCAAACGCGACGGGCATATCGGCAAATTGGTTATGAGCTTGTCGATTATATGCAGTCGCGGTTTGGGATATCTGATTTGAGGATGGTAACGTTATTCCATCTACACGCTTATCTGGCTTGGCTCAAGGATGAAAAGCCAGTACGGGGAAAGAAAAATACTTATGGAATTAGTAAAAATACTGCGGCTAAGTACACGGCGGCGATTAAAAGTTTGTGGGAATGGGGTACTAGAGCTTCTATTGGTTATTTTGCGATCGACTTGGGCAAGGACTTAAGCATCCAGTGGGACGATAAGCTCGCAGAGCGCATTCTGTCGGAACGCGAGATTGCTAAGTTGGAAAAAGCGGCGATGGCAGTAGACTTACAACACAACACTAATAAGATGCATTGGCTGCTGTTTACTCTCATGTTTTACAGTGGGGTGAGGGCGGGAGAAATTGCCCGGCAAACTTCTGATTATGGTAAGCGCGTAATTACGCCGGGATTATTTTGGCGACAGTTTCGGGAGGATGGGGACTGTCTATTGTTAACTGTGACGGGAAAACGAAATAAAACCAGAACTATTAGTCTCGATCCGGAGACGAGTACGGTGTTACTGGATTATCGTGGGGATGCAAGCAACGATCGGCCGGTGTTTCCTAGTCCCAGCCGGCGGGATAGGGGTAAACCTTTAAGCGATCGCGGGTTGCGACTGATGATGGAGGAAATTTCTGCTTGTGCGGGAATTAAGTTCAGCGCCCACTTTTTGCGCCACACCCACGCAACGCTGGCTAAGAAAAATGGAGCTTCTGATTTTGACTTGCAAGCAGATTTGGGTCATGCTTCCCCGGCGACAACTGCAAAGTACATTCACCACGTCGGGCGTGTTGGGACTTCTCACGCACTGCGTAAAAAAAGCAAACATAGGTAATAAAAAACGTAGGTGTACCCTACCCTTACGGGGAAGCCACTCCAGAAGGTATCGCCTCCGCTGGGCGGTTCGGCCATCGCACTCATACGCTCATCATGATAGTGTCAAGGTAGTTATCAAGATGGAAACACGCTCAGTTGTTCCTGTCTGCGGATAAGTTTACCTAGATAATACCTAGACATTACCTAGATATGAGCAATACAGGGAGAACAAAGAAGCTAGCATCTTTCAACTGTGACCAAAAGATGTGGGAGCAGTTTATCGCCCGTTGCAACTCGAAAGGCACAACGGCAACGGCAACACTCACCCGTTTTATTGAGCTATACCTAGATGGTTCTTTAGATGACCTTGATGCAACTGCTGGTAATCAAGATAAACGTTTGGACTCTTTAGAACAAAAAACTGAAGAGATAACAGCCCAAATGAAACAATTTGCTGAGGCGATTATTAAAATTCAAAATTATCTCAACAACCAACCGAAACGGCAGAAGAAATCGTACAACAACAATTCATATTATCAAGGGCAAACTCCTCGAATCCAACCACTAACCGAAGAAGGTTTAGCTTCAAGACTTGGTGTAAGTGTAGAAACTATACGCGAGCAGCGAATTAATCTGCCACCACCGCTTTTTGTGGGATGGTGCAAAGGCAAGGATAGAGCAGGGTTAGGGTGGGAATTTAATCAGGATACGGGGTTATATCATCCGGCAAGTTAGAAATTTTTATTAATTTTAAGAATTTCTGAATTTACACTGATTCGCTCTGTTAATGCGATCGCGGGTAAGAAAAAGAATAGGGCTTTAGTTCCTCCTGGAGATAATGCCGATCCGCGCTAACACTACGGTGCTGGCTGGTGTACACAAACAAAACTTCCTTCCAGGTAAGGGATTAGAACCAACAGAGCGTTCTGATTATTGTGTAACTGAAAGCTAAAATTTTAATAATGTAGGGGTATATCTGACGAAGCAATGCAGGGAAATGACCGAACTATATAAGGCCGGAATCATTGAGGTAACAGAAGCCGAAGATGAGGATGAAGATTTATTTGAAGTCGCGGTACATTTTGACGGCGATATTTTTCTTCCCAGCGTTGTTTTTGAAGGCAAAGACCACGCATTGCGGCAAGCTAAAAAACTTTATGATTGGCTAGAAGCTAATCCAAAAGAAATTAAGGGTGAGCGACTGCGCTGGCAATCATATACAGTTAATCGTGAATCTTTAAGAGAATATCCAGCTTGCTATTTACCTTACTACTACTCAAGATATGAGCAAAGTTTAGAAGTTTCAATTTTTGAGCGAGACAAAGAAGCTATTGCTTATGGTTGGTTGAGTGCTGAACCTTTACCTTACTATGTGAATAAAGAAGATAATTTGGTAGTTATTGGAGAAATTTCAGATGATGCTGTACTAGCTGGTTGGCATAAAGCTACTGATATACGCAGTTATTTTTACTCTTTTATTTAGTAGTAAAATAGCCGTTATAAGTTTAAGAATAAGGTAATAACTAGGAGCTTTAGGTGCAGCGAAAAATTTCATTAAAAAGAGGTATTGATAACACATCTATTGAAGCATATTTAGTAGATTTAGGACAAAACCACGTTGATGATTATGTAAATAATTGGGTCGAAAAATTAAGGTTATTTACTCAAGAAGATAAATACTGGGACTGGATATTTAAATTAAGATATATTGCTAATCAAGAAAATCTTGAAGGTTATGCAGTTGAGTGCGAAAACACAACTCAAGGTTTAATGATAATAGAAACACAAATGCACGGTTCCCGGTTGAATATTGGTAAGAGACTAGTTTATGTTGATGGTATTGCAACTGCCCCCACTAACCGAATTGAAATTCAGCGTCCGCCTCAATTCAAAGGTGTTGGTCAAGCACTTTTAAATTTCGCCAGAATTAGAAGTGTTGAGCTAGGGTATGAAGGTAGAGTTGGGTTGCATTCTTTACCAAGGTCTGTAGGGTTTTATGAAAAACAAAATATGTTTAACTGCGGGACTGAAGAAGAATACGATAATTTGGTTTACTTTGAGTATGGGGCATTGAGACAGAGAGCAGGTGAAAATTTATGAATCATCAACAGCAAAATAATAATTCTCAGGTGAACGAGCCAGTAACAACCCAAGAAGCTATAGATTTACTTTTTGGTGAAGGATGGCTCGATGAGGCTGTTCGTATCGAAGATGAAGCCAATTGCACTATTGGTGCTGGTTTAGATTGGGGTAATGCACTACCACCTTTAATGCTCAACCTTCCTTTATTTGGTCGCCTATCAACGCTGCGTGTATCACTTAACCGTGAAATCAGACTAATAATTGAAACATGGGATTTAGGTGTAGGTACAAAAGCGGCAACAGAGACTGCAAGGAGACGCATTAAAGAGCGGTTACTATCTCCTGCGCCTGAGCTATTACCTCACTTAGAAGCCACCCTACTGCAAGATGATTTATACGGTGAAGAGTTTATATCTAACCGTGAAGCTCTCAAATCACTACTTGCAGTACTGCTTACTGATTCTGATAGAGCAGAAATTGCAGAGACAGCTGCTAATTCAGTACGCGCACAAGTTATGTCGCAGGTAAATTTTTCCGAAAAACTTTCTGCTTAAATACTTAATATAAAAACAACAATATTGCATCAAATTCATCAAAGGAGCAACTGCAAGAGTAGTAGATCATCTGCGTCAATCATTAGCTTGCTCCGCTAGAAATCCGCACCGATATCAAAGACTTATATTTTATTTTTTGGCGTAACCTGCATTGTTCAATTACAATAATCAGTGCATATATATCCTTTTTTAAAAGTTAAGAGTCCCTTAACTACGCAAATAAATTTATAAACAAAACTGAATATAAAAAAATTAAGTATATTATGATAAACATTAACGATATAATCAAAATTATTTTTGTGTCACCCAAAAGGACTGATTAATGACTAGCAAAACCCGCAGTCGCTATTCTTCAAACTGGGATACTATCGCACTTGAGGTCAAATCAAAATCCGACTGGAAATGCACGCGCTGTGGTATACAATGCTTACGCCCAACTGATAAAAGAGATGGGTTAAATCGTAGAGAACGCAGTATTAAAACTTTAGTGGTTCACCACTGGAATTATCTGCCCGAAGATAATCGAGTCGAGAATCTCGCGGCTTTATGCACAGCTTGTCATCTGCTGTTCCATACGCGACGACGGGGAAACATATCACCAGGACAACTATCTTTGTGGTAGAAAAGCCAGTGGTTAAAGACAAATCAGTAGTAGATAGTTATGAGAAAGGTAAAAAATAAATATTATCTTTCTAAGTCAATATCACAACATTTGCTAACGCAATAACTTCATTGAAAAATTGAAGTTGTATAGACATGAAAACTACTACTAATTCTAATCTAAAAGCTAACAAAAAATTAGTAACCTCTGCCCAGCAAATTCAACAAATAAGCACCTTAATAAGCGAGGCGGATTACTACGACTATGAAGCAGAATTAGCACAAGAAAAGTCAGATTACTATCACTTGCGGTACGGGTACTAGATTCAATCTCCCTTCAAGCATCAACTCTTCCTAGTCAACAAGCAGTAGCAGGTAAATAGGTAACTGCTACTGGCTTTTCATATCAAAAAGTAAATCATGACTCAAGCAATTGAACGCGAAATCAATCAACTCACGCTCAAAGAGTTAAGTTTAGATGCTGCTAAACTCTGGTCACAGATAGAAGAAGCAAGCGAGTTAGGCGAAGAAGGTAAAGTAGAACAACTCGTACAAGAACTGATGGGTGTTCAAGATGGTATCGAAACTAAAATCGATGCGATCGCTTGGGTAGTTGACCAGCTAAATCTTGACCTTGAAACCTGGGAAGAAAGAAAAGTGCGAGTAGCCGAACTCCACGACCGGGTAATCTCACGTCGTAAAACTCAACTTGAACAAATCAAGCGTACCCTGATCCATCTACACGAGATTGGATTAATCAGTGACAAAAATATTGGTAAAGAAAGGGTAATTGAAATCAGGGATAACCCACCCAAAGTCGCTAACTTACTAGTAGAGGTAGACGATCAAGAATTTCCTGATGAATTTAGAGTTATTAAGTACCAAGCTAATAATAAGGCAATTCTTGAAGCCTATAAATCTGGTAAAGATATTAGCGATGTTGCTGAGATAACTATTGGGAAACAGGTAAGGTTTAAGGTGCAATCAGCTACTAAGGGGCGCAACAAGAAAAACCACAACTAATGGCATACGCCTCAACCATATAAATCAAACACAGGTATATCCCATCATTTTACAAATATATCATCAAATGGTTAAGAGTCAAATCTTAATCATTTTTATTTTTTCTAACAACTATACCTCAATTTTAAGCTTATTAAAAAAATCATCAAAACTTTGCTTAAATTTAAAATCAGTGAATATACAATCGGTAAAATAGTAAATATCAATTTTAGCAGCAGTAATTATGTGCCGAACTAGGTACAAACATCGTTACGATAGGTTGGTATATTTAACCTTCTGTAATGTGGTTCAGTAGGTAATTGCAATTGATTATGTATTTTCTAATTTCCAACTATCAAGATGATAATTCAAACTAGCCTTAAGTTTAATCTTCAGGTATGCAATCACCACAAATAAAAATTAAATATTAGCTATCGGGAGCCACCTTCAAATGTCATATCATCAAAATCGAAGTATAGTTATCCGTAACGCTATTATCAACAGTTTGTTTATTATTTGGTGTTTAGTTTGGCGTACTGGTTTGGGGCTAACCTTTTTCATCATCTATGCTTCCCTGGGCTACATATATAACTGGCCATTCTACCTTCCCATTTCGATTATTTTAGGATTTGTCCCTTGGGGCTGGAAGGTGCAAGAAGAAAGAAGGATTAGAGAAGAAGAACAAAAAATTAGGAATTTGAAAAATAAAATTGAGGATGGTGTTATCTATGCCAGAGCCGAATCAAATGTCGAGATAAATTACAGGGGAGTTATCTTCCTAAAATCAGTATTTGGTCTATTTGTTAGCGGATTTTTGGGAATAATACTTGGCTGGAAAGCTATTTTGGAAATGATACTACAGTTAGTTGATAATATTAGAACAGTTGTTAAATATATGTAGAGTGACATCTTTATCTAAGTAAACTAAGCGTAAGATATTTCATTACTATTACACCATTAATTTTTTATCGTATCTTTACTTCAGAGTAAATTTACACAAGCTCACGCTTTGATATAAATAGAAAGCTGGTATACCGCTTCATTAAATAGCCAGTTACTAATTATATCAACAGGAGTTCAAACAATGGAATTAGCACAGTATATGCTAACAGGGCTTCTCTACATTCTTATTTACGGATTTTCTACTCTCTTCATTTTCCAATTCTTGCTAGAGATATCTATCGCTTTTGAAAAGCACTGCAACTGCACTACACCTATAAAACATACTGTAACTCAACCCGAAAACTTAACTGATAAATCCAAACTTCGGATATCTAAAAAAAATCAAGTATCTACAAACAAACATATCACTGTTCAACAGTTAAGAAAAAGATGCTCACGAGCTGGAATAAAATGGAGTTACGCTATTCAAGTTCCTAAAACAGGCAAAAAACGACATCTCAATAGAGAAGAAATGTTAATAGCCCTAAGCCAGATTAAACAGTCAGCATAATAAAATATAAACTGATAGTAATTAATTCTATTATCAGTTTATATAAAATGGACAATTACTGTATTTGTTGGCGAAGAAAAAATTCTAGTAAAGACGCAACACCCCTAATTTTCAATCATCCAAATTCTAGACAAGAAGCAATGATGAAAGGTGATTATGGAGAGATGGAATTATGGGATAACCTAACTGCTGCTCAAGCAGAAGTAAAAAAATTTAATCACAGATATCCCAATCTTTTCTTTTGGGTAAAAGAACCAAATGTCAAATAATCATCCCTACAAAATGATTCCTGATAGAGTTATTAAACTAGCAGAAAACCAGATTTTTGTATTTGGCAGCAACACACAAGGAAGACATGGTGCTGGAAGTGCTTTATTTGCGCGACAGTACTGCAATGCAGAATACGGTAATCCCCAAGGACGGCAAGGACAATCCTGGGCGATCGTGACCAAAGACCTAAATAAGGGTATCCGGTCAATTCCCCTTCCCCAAATAAAATCCCAAATTGAGAAACTAGTCGAATATGCAAAGACTCATCCTGAACTAGAATTCCTAACAACTAGGATTGGATGCAATCTTGCAGGATACACTGACCTAGAGATAGCTTCCCTGATTAGCAATTTCAATCTTCCTCCTAATATCTGGTTGCCCCAAGAGTTTGTTGATTTCCTCATAGAAGATAAACCAACCCTAAAAGTAGCATTTACAGGAAACAGTCACAAAAAATTTGATGAGGAAGGATGGAAGCAGGTGCGTAACCGACTTGAAGCTATGATTGTTCGTGCTTGCGATCGCGCCCTTGAGTGGGGTTACAAACGCATCCAGTTCTATTCAGGCATGGCATTGGGAGTTGATACCGCAGCAGTAGAGATAATCTTAGGACTCAAGGAGAAATACTCCATTGAGATAAACCTCACTGCTGCCGTACACTGCATCAACCAAGATGCCAAATGGAATAATCTCGATAAGCAGAAGTATCATTGGCTCTTATCCCAATGCGACGCTATCAAATTTATTTCCAACTTACCTTATCAAGAAACTGGAGGAATCAAATGTTTAAATGCTCGTAATCGATGGATAGTTAATCAAATAAAAAATGCCCACGATATGATGATTGCTATCTGGGATGGGCAACCTGGAGGAACAGCTAATTGTATCGCTGATGCAGCAAAATTAAACCGGAGAGTCATAATTTATAACTGGGTTACAAACACTTATCAAAAGTTGGGAAATTGGTAAATTAATCAGCAGTCTTATTGATTGCTGATTCATGCTTACTAAGCATATCTTTAGTAATAGATAACATTGAAGTAGTGGATATCCAAGAAAAGATTGGGAAAATCAGGAATAATTACTCACCGTTCGCGTAATTGAGTCAGGAAATAAAAAATTAAGTCAAATGGCTAAAAGCTTTGTCATACATGAATAAAACACATTAACCATTGGGATATCTAGCCTTTGGAGACAATGACCGATAGAGTTCGACGACTTAGTTGAATAGCGTAGCCTAAACGTCTCAAGTCATTTCCCACTAGCACGACATCAGCAGTTTCCAACGCCACATCAATTTTGCCCACAGCAAAACTGACATCTGCGGCGGCTAGAGCAGGGGTATCATTGATACCATCGCCTACCATACCTACAACACTAGAACGACGCAGCTGATGAATAGCTTGCAATTTATCTTCCGGTAGTAATTCAGCCTGGTACTCCTCAATACCAACCTGCTGGGCGACCTGTCGTGCTACGGTTGAGCGATCGCCCGTCAGCATCACCAGTCGTTTGAGTCCAATGCGTTTGAGCAGACGCACAGCTTCTGCGGATTCCAGGCGTAATCCATCCGCCAAGGCGATCGCTCCTACTAATCCTTGTTGTGTTCCAATTAACACTGGAGTCTGTCTTTGAGATTCAATTTCAGCCAACAGAGATTTAGCAGCCACCGAAAGTTCAATGTTGTGTTCCTCAAACAATCGGCGATTGCCCACAAAGTAGATAGCTTGTCCAAACTTTGCCCAAATTCCCTTACCAGGAACAGCAGTAAAGTCTTCTGGAGTCTCCAAATCCAATCCTTGAGCCGTTGCCTGGGCTACAATGGCTTTTGCCAATGGATGTTCTGACTGTTTCTCTAAGGAGGCAGCAATTAGCAATACCATGTTGGCACTCATCGAACCCAAATGATGTACCTTCTGCACCACTGGCAGTCCTTGAGTAATCGTGCCAGTCTTATCAAAGGCTAAAGCTGTGAGCCGTCCAGCAGTCTCCAGCGCATTTCCACCTTTGAACAGCACTCCTTTATGGGTGGCGGCTCCAATCGCACTAATCAGTGAAACAGGTGTAGCAATGACCAAAGCACAAGGACAGGCAATTACCAGCAATACCAAAGCTTTGTAGAACCAGAGACCGAACGGCTGGGCAAAAAACAGAGGCGGAACAAGGGCGATACCAGCAGCCAGGAGCAAAACAATAGGAGTGTAAATAGCAGAGAAGCGATCAACCCATTGCTGAATGGGCGCACGGCTTTCTTGAGCCTCTTCAACCAGATGAACAATCCGAGCAACAGTTGTATGTTTGGCAGTATGCGTGACCTCAACTTCTAAAAACCCTGTCTGATTCAGGGTTCCCGCAAACACTTGGTCTCCTTTTTCCTTGTTTTCTGGCAGAGATTCCCCGGTAATCGGAGACTGATCGACTGCACTTATCCCAGACATGACTATGCCATCGAGAGCAATCCTTTGTCCGGGGCGGATGGTCAAAATTTCCCCTACTGATATACTTTCGACTGGAACAGAAAGCTCTTGCCCATTCCGCCTCACCGTTGCGGTGGCAGGAGTTAGATCCATTAAGTCTCGAATCGCGTTGCGGGTACGACCGAGTGTGTAATTTTGCAGCGTTGTTCCGAGCGCAAAGAGAAAAATGACGAGTGCGCCTTGAAACCACTGATTCAAAATTGCCGCCCCGATCGCTGCTAAGGTCATGAGCAGGTTCATATCAGCACGACGCAATTTGAATGCAATCCAGGCTGCCCTGAGAATGGGTGTGATGGCAACAATTAAACTGATAACATAGAATCCCTGAGCAACCAGAGGTAGTGACAGTAGCTGTTCTGCAATCAACCCCAGTATTAGCCCAACGCCACTCAAAACAACCGTTTGTCCCCGGCGAGTATAGAGCCAGAATTGCCATCCACCTAGATCAGACTTGCCAGATGGCAAATTATCAGCCTGGTTTTCTGTGGAAACATCTATATTATCTAGTTCGACTGTGTAGCCCAAATCAGTAACACACTTAACTATGTCGGCTTCACTGGCTTGTTGCGGGTCATAAATTACGTTCAACCGTTCTGAAGCAAAGTTAACCGTTGCCTCAGTTATTCCCGGTAACTGCTGTAAATTTGTGGCAATAGTTTTAGCACAGCCGCCACAGTCCATGCCGCCTATATACGCTTGTAGAGTTTGAGCCGATAGTGTTTGAACTTGAGTGGTCTGATTGGGAATTGGTTCAATGCTGTAACCCAAGGCTGTAACCCTATCTCGAATAGTGGCTTCATTCACCTGCTGCGAGTCGTAAGTTACACTAAGCCGTTGGGTAGCAAAACTGACTTTAGCTTCAGCAACTCCGGCAAGTTTTTGTAAAGTCGCTTCGATTGTCTTAGCACAACCACCGCAGTCCATTCCACCGATTTGTGCCTGGAAAATTTTCAGTGCTGAAGCTGAGTTCATCTTGCCAGCCTTTCAAAAACGTGCTTTTGTTGAGGTCAAACGTATCAGTAATTGCTGATATGTAATATATTATCAATTAGTGATATGTTGTCAACGTATCAGCCGTTGGTAATATGTCATGGTGTAAAGCACACAATAAGCAAATGACTACCTGTACTAAAACGGCAGATTTGAAGGCCAAACTCTTTCGAGGATTTTCTGATCCCTCTCGTCTGTCCATCCTTAACACGCTGCGTAACGGTTCACTAACGGTAAGTGAAATCGTTGACCAAACGGGTCTTAGCCAATCAAACGTATCTAATCATCTCAGTTGTCTGCGCTGTTGCGATCTGGTGGTACGCAAGCAGCAAGGACGGTTTATGTACTACGAGCTTGCCGATATGCGAATTGCGAAGCTTTTAGATTTAGCGGATGAATTGCTAGCAGACGTAGCCAAAGGCGTTCGTCAATGCTCTCACTATGAACTGTCAACAAAGTTGACGACCAGCGTTCAATGAGCAAGCCAGACTATCAAAAAGACATCCAGAGACGATTAGACCAGGTAGCAATCGCATTCTCTGGGCTTTGTACAATCCATTGTTTGCTAACTCCCGTCTTATTCATCTTCTTCCCAGTTCTGAGTGCAACATTCGTCATAGGTGAGGATTTTCATGACCTTCTATTGTGGTTTGTATTGCCCGTCAGCTTATTCGCTCTATTGCTAGGCTATTTCCGGCGTAGAGACAAAGTGGCACTCTTGTTAGGGGCGATCGGTTTAAGTCAGCTAATCATTGCTGCAATTTTTGGAAACGAGTTTTTCAATGAATTGAGTGAGGTAATCGTAACTTCCTTGGGTAGTTTGATTTTAATTGCTGGACATATCCGAAATTATCAATTGTGTGCTTGTGATGAGTGCAAAGTATAACGAGGTAACAAGGTCTAACTCAATAAAAAACTGGCAGTCTTACAAGTATTAAAGAGCTAATTTCACAGCTTGATTATTGTTTCTAGCTTCAAGGAGTGACATGCTTGAGAGCAAGGTTCGGAATCAATATAACCAGGTAGCATCAATCTATGGCCAGCGTTGGAATTATTACATTTCCAATACCCTATCATTTCTTAAAACCTGGGCAAATTTACCTCCTACCGCAACTTTACTAGATATTGCTTGTGGAATTTGATAATCCCAACGTTGCTTTAAACGAGATGAAGCGCGTTCTGAAACAAAATGGCAATCTAATTATTTTGGACTGGTGCAAAGATTTTTTAGTTTGCCGTGTTTGTGATTGGATACTCCAGCGCATTGATCCAGCGCATCAGCAGTGTTATACCCAAGCAGAATTTCACCAGTTGCTCTCTAGTGCTGGGTTTTGTGTTCGACAATCCTCTACAGTCCGGTTTAGATTGATTTGGGAATTGATGGTTGCAACGGCTACAACTCACTCAGTTCAGAGTTTGAATGCGTAATATAGCTATTCTGCGCTCGCTCTGATTCAAGCTTGAGAATCTGCCCTTCTCAGGCTCTGTTCTCATTGAATCGCTCCCTGGAAGCATGAACTTTCCTCAAGGCTTTCTTAGCGTAGTGAGAAGGTGGTACGGTTAATTATGAAAGAATTATGAAAAAGCTCTAACAATGGCGCTCTCCGATCATCCTCCTAGCTTGCCAGAGGTTCACCGCAGTATCTCGATTCCTGCTGCTAAAGGCTTTTGGCGTAAGTTGCTGGCATTTGCGGGGCCAGGATACCTCGTTTCCGTGGGGTATATGGACCCTGGCAACTGGGCAACGGATATTGCTGGAGGTTCGCGATTTGGTTACACCCTGTTGAGCGTAATTCTGCTCTCAAACCTGATGGCAATTTTGCTGCAATCGCTCTGTGTGCGATTAGGTGTTGCCACTGGAAAAGATTTAGCGCAGGCTTGTCGAGACTACTTCAGTCCACGTATTAGCTTAATGCTGTAGGTGTTGTGTGAGATTGCCATTGCTGCCTGTGATTTGGCGGAATTATTGGGAAGTGCGATCGCCCTACAACTGCTGTTTGGCATTCCGTTATTGTGTGGCGTGTGCATCACGGCGCTGGATGTTTTGGCGTTACTATTCTTGCAAGGTAAAGGCTTTCGCTATGTAGAAGCACTCGTCATTATGCTGGTAGCAACCGTTGGTGTGTGTTTTGGCGCAGAAATTTTATTCTCTCGACCCGATGTGGGCGGAATTTTACAGGGCTACTTGCCCAATCGGGAAATTTTGCGAAACCCAGAGATGCTTTATATTGCGATCGGGATTTTGGGCGCAACTGTGATGCCGCATAATCTCTATCTACACTCGTCGATCGTGCAAACTCGCGCTTGGCAACCTACACCTGAAAAGAAATGGGAAGCGATCAAGTTTGGCACGATTGACTCGACCGTTGCACTTTCTTTTGCATTATTCATTAACTCTGCCATTCTGATTGTTGCCGCAGCGACCTTTCATTTCTCTGGCTATCACGAAGTTGCGGAAATTCAGGATGCGTATAAGCTGCTATCCCCTCTGCTGGGGGTCAGTGCTGCCAGTGCCATTTTTGGATTGGCGTTGCTGGCATCCGGACAAAGCTCGACACTGACCGCAACTTTGGCGGGACAGATTGTGATGGAGGGCTTTTTGAGATTTCGCCTTCCACCCTGGTTGCGTCGATTAGCCACTCGCTTGTTAGCAATTATTCCGGCTTTGATTGCGATCGTGTTTTTTGGTGAGCAAAGTACCGGGCAACTGCTCGTTTTCAGCCAGGTGATACTGAGTTTACAGCTTTCGTTTGCAGTGATCCCACTGGTGATGTTTACGAGCGGTCGCCGCTTAATGGGTGAGTTTGTCAATCCAAGGTGGTTAAAAGTTTTGGCTTGGGCAGTGGCTTTGATAATTGTTGCGCTAAACGTTTGGCTACTTTTACAAACAGGAATGAGACTATTTCCCTTTTTAGGACTGGGCTAACCTTTTGATGGAGTCGATTAAATTTCAAAACTGATGAACGCTAACCGCTTTCAGCAAATTGTCTATTGAATACTTTTTCACATCCTTAGTTTTTCCTTTGGGCAAGATAACCTTGACGGTAATCACTCTTCTTTAATTTGGAAGCTTGACGTGCAGACCACTGACGCATAGGAGTAACTTTCTCTACATGAAGTAGCTTCTGGCGATAAGTATTATTATCTGTCAGTTGGGCGATCGCACCAGCAATAAATCGAGCGCAGCGTTCTGGCTGAGATGAGACTTGTTCTTCTGCAAACCGGATAACCAGCCAGTTTGCATCAACAAAACACTTGTTTCTATAGTCATCCTCACCGATACAGTGAGTAGGCTTCCCAGTCGCAAATGAGATAGGTTCATCAACTTCCAAGTCTATGTGTAAGCCAGTATTTGGTTCAATCAACAGAAAATCAGCCGTAAATGGTAGCCGATGCCCCAGTGGAAGCATCATCTGCTGGGGAGAAACAATTTCACCAAAATAATGTTTGAGAACATTTTCAAACAGCCCCTCACTTGCCCCAATTGGTGCATCTCCTTGTCCAGACGGAAAAACTAAAGGGGTAAACTGTTTTTTCTCTTTCACTAACTCTGGAATAACAACGATTGGATATTCCGGTGTCTTTGCCATAACTGAAAATCGAAACACTTGGAAAATCAGAGTTCTTGGCAATTATCTAAATTCACAACACCATTACACAATCAACAAAATACTGAAAAGAAACCAACTTTTTTCTAATTTTTTGGATTTAGAAATTAGAAAATTATCAGTTATCGTACAGCATCTCTTCTAGATAAGATTGCTTCTGATTACGCTACAAGCAACTAAGATGAAGTCTAGCTTTGAGTATCTAGAAGACCTGCTTGCGGACAATTATCCAATCATCGCCTGTGAATCCCCCCTCCAAGAACGTCACCGCTTCCTCATTCGTCTTACTACTTCCTGTCAGCAAGTAGGTAAAAAAGTCTATATATGGAATTTAAGCGAGGACAGTATTAAAGAATTGGTCGTAAGCACCGAAAATAATCTTATTCTTCAAGAGTTTCATGACTATAAACCTTCGATCAAACAAAATACAGAAGATTATTTTCAAGTACTCAATTTTTGGAGAATTTATTCTGGCACTGGAGTACTAATCGTTGAGAATATTTTTCCTTGGTTAAAAGAAAGCATAACTAAAGATACTGAATTTCTTCTTCTATCAGAATGGATTAAGTCATCGCTAGTTAATCTAAAATTTCATACAAACAAAATTGATAAGACTACCATATTACTAGGAGCCAATGCCGAGATAGCCAGCGAGATAGCAGCAGAAATACCCCTTTGGAGTCAAGAATTACCAGATACACAAGAAATAATTGCTAGTTTAATTAGCAGTAATTTATTTCCTTTAATTTATACTGAACAAGACTATTTAGAAATTGCTAACGCTAGTGCTGGGTTGTATATTTATGATATTATTCATTGCCTAACTGATATTAGAAAAAATCATGACTTAGGAAATTCCAGTGAGATAGCAAAGCTTCTACTGGCAAAAAAAATTCAATTACTCAACCGCTTGTATGACATCGAATTCTTACCTCCACCAAAAGTCGAACTTGGTGGGTTAGAACTCATGCAGCAGTCATTCAAAAAGTTCAAGCGATTGCTTACCCCGCGTGCCAAACAATACAATCTGCGCGTACCCAAGGGGATTATGCTTGTGGGGCCACCGGGGACGGGAAAATCACACTCAGCAAAAGCCTGTTCCCAGAATATGGGTATTCCCCTCATCATGGTCGATTGGGGCAACTTTAGAAGTTTTGGCAACCAAGCAGAAATGAAACTCAAACGCTTGTTGCGACTGGCAGATAGGCTCAACCAAGTAATTTTGTACTTCGACGACTTTGATAAAGGCTTCGCCGGGGATGATGACCTCGCCAAACGGCTGGCTGGTCAGCTGTTGACGTGGATGCAAGAGCGTACGTCAGATGTACTGGTCATTGCGTCAGTTAACCGCATGGAATGGTTGCCACCCGAACTCACCCGTGCTGGACGGTTTGACTATTTATTTAAAGTAGACCTGCCCAATAATGGGGAAAGATATAGTATCTTCAAACTGCACGCTGCCCGGTTTGACGAACGCTTTCGCAATGGCGGCGACCCCTGGAGTGAGGAACAGTGGCGCAGAATTCTTAAAGCCACCAATCGCTGTGTAGGTGCAGAAATCCAGACAATTGTAGAACGCGCCGCTAGTACGATATTCTGCGAAACCATAACAGAAGATACCTACTCAGAAAGCCAACTCTCCACACTTGAACTAACAATCGAGGCATTACTAGAAGAACGCCGCCAGATTAACCCGCTTGCCATCCGCGAAGCCGATAGAGTCGAGTCGATGCGTAACAAAGCTGACCAACAAGCTTTACCTAGTAGTCCCCTCGACGAAAGCAAGTTTGCTGTTGGCAACATTGATATTTTCAGCTAGCACGCCTCATCAATCAATTCAAAGTTTCATCATGTTTGGACGAAAGCAAATGTAACCAAAACATTTCAACAGTTCATAATGCTTGCCATTTCTAACCACCTTACTATCTTATTTAGCTAAAACTATGGAAGTTACAAGACAAACTGCTCAAACCAACATTCAAACTAAACAAGCACAAAATCTTGAAAAAAGCCTATTTTTCAAATTCATCAAATTTATCAAATTTGTTGGGCCAATTGCTGGTTTTACTGCTGCCCTCTCACCCCTACCGCTATACTTTTGGACTCGCCAGCCCCAGTATTTACCTATTGGTGCAACCTTTACCAGTAACAATCAAACAGTTCAACTCGAATTAGCAGACGATAGAAAAGAATATGCCCACGGTCTCAAATTTCGTAACTCGATTCCTGAAAATCACGGAATGTTATTTGTCCTCAACAAACCTGAAAAAGTTAAACTTTGGATGAAGGATACGTATATTCCTTTAGATATGATATTCCTCCAAGACGGAGTTATCAAATCAATCGTAGAGGCAGCTCCCCCTTGCAAAACCAAAACCTGTCCTAAGTACGATTCCATCTATCCTGTTAATCAGGTTATTGAACTACCTGCTAACAGTACTAAAACCCTCAATCTCAAAGTAGGTAAGAAACTCCAACTCAATTTCAACCCAAACAAAACGCAGAATTAGTTGACGGAGATTTGAGCCATCACAACAACCTAGCGGTAAATAACCGTAATTACACTACCTCATATATCAATGTTTGACCCCCGATATAGCCTATATCGGGGGTCAAACATTATGAAATCAACCACTGATTTAATTATTGGAAGTTGTCAAGCAAATTTGTCTGAGTTTTTACTGAATGATTTACTGAAAAAGATAGTGTCTAAAAATAGAAAATTTTTAGATGATTTTACGGTTATTAATCCCATAAAATAATTTCACAAGTGAGAAGTTGGAGCAGATATTTACTCCAATCAAAACTTTGGTAAAAAGCAGTGTTTCGACCTTAGTTACTCTACAAAGTTTCATCCACTAATTTCTGAAATAATCTTTTTATGAGAACAGACTACGAATCTGATTTTGGTAGTGATCGCGCTCCTTCCCACGAAGAATACGGATACCCTGCTTCCACCCGTCGCAAAAAGCGCAACTGGAAAGAAAACGCCAGCATCGCCGGACTAATGGCAGTTGGTACTGGTTTGATGATTGCAGATATCTCACTCCACCACATGGTGATGGCATCACTCGCGTTTGGAACTGGCATCGTAGCGTTACTACCCAAGGAAGCAAACTTGCTACTTTCTAACTTTGAGAAATGGCAGCGCAAGTATGGCATCAATATTTATACTGTTCTGTTTTGCTTGGTAGGTGTAGTATTTATGTTTGATATCGCCACTGCACCCGCAAACGCCCAGTTTATGCAAAACGCAGAGGACTTCTTCACAGAGTATTTTACTGGTGTCAATGAAGATATTATTAGGTACGTATTTGCGGTACTGCGCGGTTTGTTCCTAATTTATCTGGGTATTGGTCTTATTAGGGTTGTTCAAGCAGCCAGAAACGACGAAGATTGGCAAACGATCGCCCGTACACCAATTATCGTTGCCCTCACAGTTGTAGTCGGAGACTTGCTTGCAGGACTGGTAACAGGCTGATACGTCACTCGTCAAAAAAGCCACCACGAGTGGCACAATTCCACAAGTGCCACTCATCAAGATTTCAAAAACTGACTTTTGTCTTTCGTAATAATGGGCAGAGAACGGGAATTTCGTACTGTCAACCGCGTATTAGGAGAACAGCCGCGCCTTGGGCCATTCCCCGCCGACCAAATTGTTCCCTGGAGTGCGATCGCTCTCATCTCCTACATGGTAGTCAAGGGTTTTATGCAAGCTTCCTGGCTGGCAACCGGAATGGTAACTGCTTGGGGATGGGCAACTTGGTGGACGGTAAGTTCCAACAAAGCTTTTTTTGGTAAGTTTGTCGGCACACCCCGCATCACCCGTGGCTATAAACCTTTTGTTTCTCTCGTTAATCCTCTACAACCTCAATCCCAGAAAAAGCACCAGCTGAAAAAACGCAGATAAAGTTGCTCAAGTAAAAAATATTACCGAACGAAACTACAGGCTATGAGTTCGACCGCCTCCACGAAAACAAAGGACAAAATTGGTAAAAAATCCCTTGATACCGAACAATTAGGTGTTGTCAAAAACCTAACACCGTTTGAGGATATTACTCATTTAGCTGGGATTGCAAGTATCTCGCTTGCTGGTCGTAGAGATATCGGCGCACTCATCCTCCAGAAAAAAGAAGATATTCAAATTAAGTTCTGCTTCGACGTACAAGGAGTCCACCCATCTTTACCAGAAGAACAGATTCTCCCGATTTTTGAAAATATTGAGGGCGGACTCAAAGAACTTCCCGAACGCGAAACCTTAACAATTCATCTTGGTTCGTTCACTGATGATTTTCTCCGACAGCAAGAACTAAAAAAGATAGAGGATAAATGCGACCTAGAGCAATTAACTTTATTAGTGCGATCGGAACGTCTGCGAACAAGAGAACTCACTAAAGCGGGAACTCGTAAAAATAAGTTTTTACGTTTCTGGTGTACCTATAGTGTCCTGGCTTCTGAAGATAGTCGCTCAAATGATGCAATTGAAAAAACTATCAAACAATTGCAAAATGCTTGGTTCCAATTTACTGGACAAATTCACGGTGTTCGGCAAGAACGAATCGAAACAATTTTACGGGATAGTTTTACCTCTGGGTTTCAACGGTGGGAACAACTTTTGACAAACTCAATGGGGCTTTCAGTGCGAGCAGTCACCAGTGAGGAAGTATGGTCAATTCTTTGGAGTCAATTTAACCGTAGCGATGCACCCAAAGTTCCCAATCCCCTCATATTAGATGAAGAGGGACTTCGAGAAGTTCAAACTAGCGATTTCCACATTCGCCACCTGATGCTAGAGAACGAAAAATCTGTCCCGTTTCTCGATCGCAGCTGGGTAAGACTGCAAGACAAGTATATCAGCGTTCTGCAATTTAGCGAAAAGCCCCAAGGCTGGGTAGATGAATACGCCCAGCTTCGATATCTCTGGGAGGTAATATCCAAAGAAAAAATCTCCGATACTGAGATTATCTGCCAGCTATCTAAAGCCAACCAGGGACTTGCCAAAACTGCTCTGCAACGGATTACCAAACAGTCAATTACCTCCAGCGCGATGTCTTCTGAGAAGGGGTCAATTGACGTAAAAGCCAATATGAACATCGAGGAGGCAGTTAAGGCACAAGAAACTATCCTCAGAGGCAGTCTCCCGATTCATACTGCTGTTGTTTTTTGTGTCCATCGTCACAGCCGTCAAAAACTTGATGAAGCTTGCCAATACCTTTCTAGCTGCTTCTTACGACCTGCTGTAGTTGATAGAGAAATCGAGTATGCCTGGAAAACATGGTTACAATGTGTACCTGTTGTTTGGGAAAACTTACTTACAAGACCCTTTAACCGTCGCCTCCCCTATTTCTCATCAGAAGTTCCCGGACTCATGCCGATAGTCAGAACAGCTACAGGAGATAAATCCGGGTTTGAGCTGATTGCCGAAGAGGGAGGAACCCCAGTACATCTTGATTTGTACAAGCAGCACAAGAATCTCGCCATTTTTGGTACTACTCGTGCGGGTAAATCTGTATTAGTAGCAGGTTTATTAACACCTGCCTTGGCTCAAAACATTCCCGTAATTGCACTTGATTATCCTAAACCCGATGGTACTAGCACGTTTACTGACTACACCAAATTTATGGGAGAGGAAGGAGCATATTTCGATATTAGTAAAGAGTCGAATAATCTATTTGAATTACCAGATTTAAGGGGATATGAACCTGAAGTTATTAAAGAGAGAATGACTGATTTCAAGGAATTCTTGAAATCAACATTAATGATTATGGTGTTAGGGACAAATCCTGTAGGTGTAAGTCCGACAATGGTATCAAATATTGAAAGTATCATTACAATCACAATTGAAACTTTTTACAACGATGAGGATATCAAACTTCGGTACAAGCTAGCATTAGAAAATGGATTGGGTACACCTGAATGGGCAGATATTCCCACACTTAAAGATTTCTATAATTATTGTTCGCCTGGATTTATCAAGCTGGATTCCATCACCAATAATAGTAAAGAAATTCTCGATGCCCTTGACCAAATCAGATTGCGATTAAAGTTTTGGCTAAATTCACGAGTTGGGCAATCAATCGCCAATCCATCTAGCTTTAGAACTGATGCTCGATTGCTTGTATTCGCACTGCGATCGCTTGGGAGTGAAGCCGATGCCGCAGTCCTTGCCCTGAGTGCTTATTCCGCAGCTTTACGTAGAGCTTTATCATCTAAAGTATCAATATTTTTCTTAGACGAAGCACCAATTTTATTCAATTTTGAGAGCATAGCCGAGCTAATTGGTAGGCTCTGCGCTAACGGTGCAAAAGCAGGTATACGTGTAATTTTATCTGCCCAAGAACCAGAAAGTATTTTCCAAAGTAAGTCTGCTTCCAAGATATTTGCTAACATCACAACCCGCCTGATTGGTCGGATTCAAACATCGGCAGTTGACCCATTTGTGAACAGGTTTAAATATCCTTATGAAATTATCTCGCGTAATAGTACCGAAGCATTCTTTCCGAAACGTGAAAGTATTTATTCACAGTGGTTACTTGATGACAATGGCAAACTTACTTTCTGTAGATATTATCCTGCTTATTGCTTACTTGCAGCAGTCGCAAATAACCCGAATGAGCAAGAATTACGCACTCTATTTCTCAATAAATATGCCGATAATCCAATGCTGGGTATGGTGAAATTTTCAGAAAGTTACATACAAATGCTTCGGGGAGATGAGTTAAGCCAAGAAGCACAACAATTATTGGATAACAATAACAATCAGCAATTAAAGTCAGCATAAATTATAGAAGAAAAACTAAGAATAATCTGGATTTATAAAAATAAGAATCAATAATTCATAAACAAGTGGCTTAACTTTGATTGCCACATTGATTATTTTATCCACCAAAAGTATGAAACCAAAATTCAAGTTTACTAAGAAAGGAGTAATAATCGGGTCAATAATTGGTCTGGTTACATTACTCAGTACAGCCCCCAGTTATGCCTTTTCAATTGACGATTTCTTCAAGGTTTTAGGGAAATTCAATAACTATTTTGAGGAAACCAAAAAAGAACTCACCTCAGTAACTAATAAATGGGGTGGGATGAAAAGCGAAGCTAAAACTGCTATTCAGACTGGCAGTATGGATATGCCAGATCCAGTAAACTCAGCCGAAAAGCTCAAAGAGCAACTTAAGAACAAGGGTAACTGGAATGAAAGCAACACAGTTGAAGCTGCGGTCAGCGCAGCCAACGAACTGGAGAGAGAAACCACCCGCGCTACGATCGCCAGCGTCTTAGGGGAAGTCGGTCAGGAACGTACCAAAAATGAGATAGAAGCAACTGAACAAACTGTAGCCGAGGCCAAAGAACTCGCAGAATCTGCACAACCAATGGATGCTTCACAAAACATCCTCAAGGTCATTGCTGCCCAAAACTCACAAATTGTCTCAATGTTGGGTCAATCTCGCATTGACGGACTGCAAACACGGCACGATGCCCAGCAAACTAACCTAATGCTATCTCAACTTGCCGAACAAGGGGCAAGCGATCGCCGTCGTCAAAACCTGATGATGGACGGTATCAGCGCCCAGTATATCGAAATCAGTGGGTTTAGCAGTCTCAAAACTACCGCAGGTGAATAATTCACCCTAAATAGTTGGTCATCTCTGCAATTGAGATGACCAACTCTCTATCAGGTACATAATACAGACCATGTTAGAACATCTTGTAATTGCAACCGACCCATTTTTTGGGCAAGACATTTTAGAAAATGCGTCAGCTGGAGCGCAATTAGTAGCAGAAGGTTTCAATGAACTTTGGCAGGAAACCCTCAACGGTAATTTGTACGGCTCGATGTGCAAAGTTGGTCAGTTTTTTGCGATCGCTACACTCACCCTGTTTATGGTTGAGTTAGGCAAAAACTGGATAAATCAAGAAGATATGAAAGCTCTCTCCAGTTTGATATGGCCCATTCTGGTTATCGGACTACTAGCTAACAATGGCACTTTACTCAGAAGTGGAACACTCGCCATTCGGGGATACATTAATACTGTTAATAATGACATCCTAGAATTTACTGCTGCCGGAGCCAACCTAGAAGTAGCATTCAACCGCGCAGTCGGCAATATTGCCCTCCAGCAGCAAGTAGGGGCGGCAATGGAAAGATGCCGCTCCATCCCTGGTAACACGCAAGATTCAATCACCTGCTTGCAACAAGCAGAAGCAGAACTCAAAACCTCTGCTCCCGATCTATTTAAAGGAGAAGCCCCCGATAGCGGTAGTTGGGAATTTAACCCACTTCAAGCTTTATCTGATGCCAAAGACGCGCTCGAAAATCTCTCCCCTGGTCAAATCGCCGAAAAGATTGGTAATACTATCACCAGTACAATCGGTTCGATGATTACCGGATTTGTCGCAGTCATCCTCCTCGCCCTCAATAACGCTTACCAATGGGGTATCGAATTCACGATGCTTTTAACTGCCCTACTTGGCCCGTTGGCAATAGGCGGTTCGCTACTTCCCTTTGGCGCAAAACCTATTTTCGCTTGGCTAACTGGTTATTTCACCGTTGGAATGGCGAAACTCTGCTTCAACATGATTATTGGTTTGTGCGGACAACTTATCGCTAATTCCGAACAAAATCAACCGATGATATTTCTGCTTTTTGTTGGGTTAGTTTCTCCTATCCTTGCATCTGCATTAGCCGCAGGTGGTGGAATAGCTGTTTGGACAGGATTAGGTAAAACAGTAGCATTTGGCTCTGAAATTGCAGCAGGAATCGCTACTGGTGGAGCAAGTACAACTGCTACGGTTGCTGTCAATGCCACCAAATTTGTTAGTTCCAAAATCAAAGTTAAAAAGTAATTAACAAATAAATATGCTTAAACCTAAGTCTAAATCTCAATCGGCTCGGCTTCTCAGTTATGGGCAATCTACCTCCACACCTATTGCAATGGCGATCGCCGTAACAGCAGGAGGAACTATCTTATCTACCCTATTGCAAATCATAAATATTGGCATGAGTGCTAGCACAAATCATCATGTCAAAGGCATGACGATTGTTCAACTCCAAGATGGGTCTATTTCACCTGGTAAATTTGCCGCTCCCAACGAACGCGAAGCCGAAACTATCAAACGCTTTATCTCAGATAGCATGATTAAAATGTTCGGCTGGAACGGAATAATCGAAGCAACAGAGAATGGCGAAAATGTCACTAAACCTGATAGGGGAATAGATATTCAAACAACAAAAAATAGTAGAAAAAAAATTCCTACTAGAGCCTGGGAAGCTGCATTTGCACTATCTGAAAATCAAGATTTTCGGGCAAATTTTCTCAAGAAATTAGCAGAAATTGTTCCAAGTGGTGTATTTAACGGTGAAGTTCAAGTTTCACTCGTCACCCGCCATATCTCTGAACCCAGAAAAATTAAGGATGGGCAGTGGGAAGTCGATTATATCGCTACGCTCGTCAGCTTTAATAGAAACGAAAACCAAGGCAAAGGAATCGCTTTTAACAAAACAATTACTGTCGAAGCTGTCGATACTCCCAAGTTACCAAATAAGCCAACTGAACTCGATAAGAAAATTTATTTAGTACGAGAACCAGGTTTAGAAATTACTCAAATCGTTGATTATAACCTCGGTAAGAAATAAAAATCATTAGTCAAGTATAGAACTATGTTACAGCTAGAGAATGAGGCTACCAATAAACACATATCTTCCGTAAATAGTCTTTTACCAATCGATAGTGCAGAAGAAGATGAAGTTGAAAATTCACAATTTGAGGTGGTTGAAGAAGGTGAAACTGAAGTAGAAGACCCCGCGTTAATCCAAACTAAACACGACTTTGTTACATCTCCCTGGTCAAGGTTAGGAATTATTGGGGGTGCATTCGGTGCTGGGTTTCTAGTTATATTTGTTGTCCTCAACGGCATGATGAATGGGGGTAGTAAAAACGCCAAAAAACCAGAATTAACCCCTACCCCAACTCCCACAGTTGCCGCATCTGAGAAAAAAGAAGGCGATGTTTATGCCAAGCTTGCTCTCGCCAAGCAACAGGAAGAACTTGATGCCCTAAATGGTCAAGCTAACACGGGAGACAAAGAGGAGAAAAAGGAAACTACTGAAGAACAAGCCAAAAACCAAGAGAAAACCCGTTCTATTCGACAACGAAGGGTAGTTGCTCAAGAAACTCCCTCTACTTCCAGAAGACGTGTATACAGGGAAGAAGCACCCGAACGTGTTAGATCAACACGTAGAGTAGTCGCCTCACAGCCAATACCACCTCTGCGTCCTAGCGCTCCTCTGCCAAAATTTGCCAAACAAACAATTGCTAGCAACCAGAGTGTCGCCAAAGACCCAATAGCTGAACTCGAACGCCTGCGTAACCTGGGTTCGGTTGGTCGAGTTGAGTATATGCTAGCCAGTACTACTATCAGTGAACCTACAAACACGACAGTACAAGAAGTTACAGCTAAAACTGAAGAAACATTACGCCCAGCAGAACAAAATAGCGATCGCTCTCGTCGTCGCCGTAGCCGACGCAGCGAGAATACCGAAACAGTTACCAATACCCCTAATCAAGTTGAAGAACTGCGCCCGCGTTGGCAACCTGTAACCACAAACAACAGTACTCCTGAGTATAGCAATACTGATGACAAAGATAACAATCAAGCCGTGCCAGTTATTTATAGCTTCTCGGTAAAAGAGCCACAAATTAGCTCAGAACTTGACAAAGAAAAGTCCGTAGAATCCAGTTTTGCTAGTAATAAAGAAAACAACTCCACTCAGCAAATCGAACAAGTTGCAAATAACTACCTGCCAGAAGAAGCGCAGATACTCCAAGAAACACAACCGCAGTATTTAGTTGTCGGTTCGTTTGCAAGTGCAACCCTGGTAACTCCGCTCGTTATGCCCCAAACCAGTAATAACGCTCGTTCCCAAGAACAGACAAATACCTTACGGTTTGTCGCCCGGTTGGACGAGCCGCTTTATAGCAATACTGGTGAAATAGCCATTCCCGCAGGAACACAGGTAACTATCGCTATGATTTCGGTTGATAGCACATCAGGTGTGCGTGCCGAAGTCACGGCCATCCTCAAAGACGGCACAGAATATCCTCTATCACCTGGAACAATATCAGTTTTGGGAGAGACAGGTTCGCCCCTAATCGCCAGACCTTACGACGACAAGGGATCTGAAATTGCCAAATATGATGCCACATTAGGAACAATAGCTGGTCTTGCCAAGGTAGGGGAAATTATTAACCAGCCAGATGAAGAAGTCACAGAAGATTTGCCTTTAGGTGGGACAAGAACTCGCAGTCGCAATAATAACCGCAACTTAGGAGCTGCTTTCCTTGAAGGTGCTTTTGGCAAACTTGGCGAAACAGTCAGCAAGCGTACAGAACGCGCTACTGACGAAATCTATCGCCGCCCCAATGTTTGGTATGTGCCTAAAGACACCAAAATCACAATCAAAGTCGATAGGTCAATCAAGCTGTGAAACTAAGAGATATAGCAGATTTTAGTTTAAGGATGCCTTGGGCGATTGCCTTTGGTGGGTGCCTCACCATCGCCTCAGTGCTTGCACCAAACCAACTTGTACTAGCAAATACTATCCGTCAAGTTGCAGCGTCCCAGGTGTCAGGAGAAAATGCCCAATTGCAGACAGTTAAGGTCTGGCCTGGACATGGGGTATCAATATCGTTCTACAACACCAAAGAAATTATCAAGAAAATCTGGCTGGATGACCCATCTAGGTTTGTTTTTGATGTAGACGGATGTCTTGAGGGCTTGGGTAAGTGTTCTAGTAACAGCACGGGCGCTGGACTAATTCACGTTCGCCGCATCGAGACAGTCAAAATCCCCGGTTTACCACCAGCTCCTTACGGGGCGCACATGACGGTGATTACCGAATCTGGCTCAACAAGGAAAAGCTATCACTTCCGGATTGTAGCGGGCAGTGGCACACCAGAGTACAGCCAAATTGAAATTATTGGCGATACTCCCAGCAAACCTGAAGAAGTAAAACCAAAAGTCAGTTACACCGCATTATCTGATAGCAGACATATCGCCAAAGGGATGCAAGTTGCTCTCAAAAACCAGTGGGTTACGACAGACAGCAAGCTCTGGAAGCGTCTGAACCAACTTGTGGAGTTGCGATCGCAAGGAGAGGAACTTGTCGTCGCCGCCAGCACCGCCGGAGTATCAATGCAATTGGTTGAAAAACTCATGCTGTTGGGTGGAAAGCGCTTGTTAGAAATACCACCACAGCGCAATAACCCTCTCACAACAACAAATCCAGGTAAAACAAGTTTTAGATAACAGTGATGTATACCGAAAATCTGGCCACTAACAACCAAATTTTAGATACTACAGCAGAGGTAACTGCGATCGTACCAGTGAGAGCTGCAAGTCAAGAAACTACTCACAACAAAACCGACCGAGGGCTTGAGTATCGGATAGAAAAGTTTAATAAATTACGCTACCTAATGGTTGCAGGACTTATTGCTGGGCTTGCCCTACACGGATTAATCCGATATGGAGGTAGCTATAATATCGGCAGTCTCTTATTCGGCGATAAAGCGGTAGCTCAAACAGTTTCATCGAAGTATTCAAATTTGAACACTTCGATAAACAAGACAAAACAAACCAAACAGCCACAGCCAGTTGCAACTAAATATGTCAACGGCGCACCTACTCCCGATTGGAGCAGTATCACGTTTAGAAACATGAAGTTTGGCGGTGCTGGCAGCGTTGAATTCCCTAATATCAAAAACCCTGGTATGAAGGAAACACGCACCTGGAGTGCCGGACAAAGCCTTGCCGAAGTCATGGAACTGGGTGATTTTGAAGCAACTGAGTTCAAAATTGAAGATTTCACGCTTAAAGATATCGCTGACATCACGGGCATTCAACTTAAAAATCTCAAACTGTCAGATTTTGAAACACTCGATTGGCAAACACTCGAAGACCTCGCCGAAGCAATTCCTAATTTAGAAGATTCAGAAGTCGGAGCCATTCCACCAATTCAAGAACTAGTGACCAAAGTTACAGGCAGCACCGCAAGCTACCAAACTGTTGGTGAAGTGCTGGACAATTATCCCCAACTGGGAGAAGTGGAACTTGGTGAGTATGTCAAACTCGATAAGTATAAACTCACCAGTATCCCTGGTATTGAGGATGCACAACTAAAAGACTTTACTAACTGGCAAAATACAACAATTAACAAGATTCCGGGATTAGCTGATGTACCGTTCGATCAGTTCCCCAGTGTTCCCATCCCCGATGTTAGCTTTATCGGCAAAGTAGACTTACCTCTCGGTTCGCTTGAAAGCGGACGTTGGAAGTCTATATCTGGTAGCTATCAAGCTGGGTTTAATGTCCCGTGCGAGAAAACCTGTGGTCACATCGAAGTTTCGGGTAGCGATATTGTGACTGGCGCACAATGGATGTCCGGTAAAGACCAAAAAGTTAAAGGCGGATTCGGCATATTGGGCAGTCTCAACGGTGGAAAAGAACCCACAGGTCGCCACCCCTTTGGGAAATCATTTAAACAAGTCATCTGGGACATTAACGAAGCGGACGGCAGTATCACCACCGCGATGTTCTTCCGTATCTGCAAACGGGGGTGGGTTGACTTAGGTTGCTCGCCCTACTTCATTGGCCCAGTTCCCTTCTTCACCTACCGCGAGATAGACCCAATTATCCTTGGTACGCCCCTCACCGTACCAAAGAAGTAAAAAGTGAAAAAGCAATCATAGAAGAATTTATCCTCTTTAATTTTTGACTTAGAGAAGACACACCAGATAACTAATGAAGAAATATGCAACTTCACTGCACCGCATATTTCTTCCATTTCCTCATGCAATTAACACAGATTAATATGAATAATTATCTGTTTGCAACCGCTAAAGCTAAGACAATCAGAGAAGTAAAAGCAAACAATAAAAATAGCAATACTGACTTTAGTAAATATACAGATAAGTTCATGTCACCTCAAGGTTTGGCACTTGCCGGGGGAATTGGCTTATTGTTGCTTTTACAGCTTTTTAGTAATGGTAAAAAAGGCAAGCTTGCTACTAGCTATTGGGGTGGAGCAAAGGAAACCGCCCAAGCTAAGAAAAAAGCTCTCAAGCAAATCGTCGCTCCTAAATGTGATAGCGCCAGTTTATATATTGGAGTACACAAATACAAGGGTCAAAAATTACCCCAGGGGAGTGGGGGAGTTCCAGTTTATGTACCCGATGTCCAACGGGGAAGTGCTGTAATTGGCGCACCTGGTAGTGGTAAATCATTCTCGGCTATCAACCCGATGATTTACTCAGCAATTGACCAAGGCTTTGGTATAGTATTATACGATTTTAAGTATGCCAGTCAAGCCAAAATCGCCAGTTATGCCAAATCCAAGGGGTATGACGTACATATCTTTGCACCGGGATTTCCCGAATCAGAGGTATGTAACCCAATCGATTTTTTACGCGACAGTAGCGATGCTGAAACCGCACGGCAGTTAGCTACGGTAATTAACAAAAACTTCCGCCTGTTAGGTAATGCGTCTGAGGATGCCTTCTTTGGCCCCGCCGGCGACCAGTTGACCCAGGCTATTTTAATGCTAACTAAAGAGTTTGGCGACCGCGCTGATATTATGACGGCTGCGGCAATACTTTCTAGCGAGAAGATGGTCGAACGCTTGATGGCAGCCGAACTAAACCCTTGGATTAGGATAGCTTTTGGTCAATTATTTAGCTCGGCTGGCTCAGAGAAAACTGTAGCGGGTATCGCTGGTAGTGCTTCATTGATGTTCACCCGCTTCATGGCAAGGGGTACATTGGGATGCTTTGTCGGTAAAACAACCCTCCCCTTGGAGGTAAAACGCAAACAGATGATTATCTTCGGGTTAGACCGCGAACGTCGCGATGCTGTCAGCCCCCTGATGACCAGCATTCTCCACATGGTAGTTTCCCGCAGTATTGCCAAAAAACGTAAGGAAGACGGCCCATTGGTAGTGTGTCTTGACGAGTTGCCAAGTATCTTCCTTCCAGATTTATTTAGATGGCTTAACGAATCTCGTTCCGAAGGATTCTGCGGTATCCTGGGTTGGCAAAATATGGGTCAGCTTGAAAAGATTTATGGTAAAGAAATCTCTAAAGCTATCCTTGGTGCGTGCGGTACAAAATTTGTTTTTAATCCTGGTGAAGAAGAATCAGCGCGATTATTTTCTGCATATTTAGGGGAAGAGGAAATTAAATATAAACAAAAATCCCGCTCAACGGGAGGGGGTAAATCCAGCACATCTATCAGCGAACAAGAACGGACTCGCAAGCTATTCGAGCCAGCCCAATTCCTCAAATTACCACCTGGTAAATGTCTATTTATCAACCCGGCTTATAGTAATAAAAATGAGGGTTCAGTACCACTATTAAAAAATATCAAAATCCCCAAACATATCATTGGATTAGAACAAGAAAATGACGCTAAATGGGATAAATTCATCAAAGAGCTTGCTAGAAAAAGTACCCAGAAAAAACCCACACAGGAAGATTTAGATTTACGAGTCAAGGAAGTAGATCGGAAGTTCCCTATCCCACAAGCACCCGTACAAGCAGGCAATGCACCGTTACCTGTTGATGCGTACAAGAGCTTTTTCTAAAAACTTTAAGTTTAATGACCAACTGATTTTTATAAAGCACAGTCAGACTGTTTGAATTTATAGATTATTTTCACCACATTTAATATATGTTTGACCCCAGACAAACTCAAATTAATGAATCATATTTAGGTACAGCCGATACTGCAATTCAAACAAGTCGAGAATTAAGTAAAAGCCTCATCAATGTACTTACTAAGATAACTAAAGTAATTCTCGAAAAACTCAAAGAATCCCAAGAAGCAAGTAAAATTGTAGTTGAAGTTGGCAAAGATATCTACAATCTTGTACCTGATGAATCTACCCCTGGTGCATATAAATGGGAAAAGGTAGATTTAACCAGTCAAAGTATAAAAAGCCATCAAGAAACTAATATTGTGTTAATGCCCGATTTATTAGTAGAAGGTCAATACACAATAGAAACTGAACCTTTTACTGACTATCAAGCACAAACGATTGCTGCAAGATTAGTAGAAGATTTACCCAATTTCAATAGTAATTATCAGCAAACAAGTGATAATACTCTGAAAATTACAGCTTATCTAGAGTCAGATGGTTCAGAAAAACAAATCGTTATCTACAAACAAAATACCGAAGGTAAATGTACAACTAATCTCGTCACTGAAATACTTACTCCAGATGAAATAATAGATGTGGCAAGTGAACCATTAGTTAAGCTGCTACCTCCATCTGCTGACATTATTAACAATCATAAAGATACAAAAGAGTTATTATTTGATAATGGCAACCCAGATGTAACAGAAGCAACTGCACCATCAGACAATTTACCAGTAATACTGAATGAAGATAATCAACAACTAAATTATGAAATTGTAACTATATCAGTTAACTTGGATTACGAAGAAGAGGAAGCTGCGGTAGGTTTTCTAGATGATATCGATATTAGTAATCCACCCGACTTTGACTCCCCACCAGATGTTGATTATTATCAGTATCCTGTAGTCAAAAACTATCCTGAAGCAGTAGAGCAGACACTCAACGAACAATCTGAAACTAACATTCAAGCAGTCGAATCAAATGCTTCACAGCAATTACTACAAGAAAACAGCGAAAATAGTTCGTCTACAAATCAAGAAATCAACTTATCCGTTGAAATAGAGGTAAATAACAGTTTTGAAGATGATGTGGTCAATAATCTTCAAGAAGAAATCGCACAGTCCGAAGAAACTATTCAAATTCGACGGATAGTTACTAGTAACCATCAATCTCAAAATCAAGCTGGAGAAGAGGTAAATGAAAATGTAACTTCCAATCAGTTTTTTGCACAAGAGCTAGAGGAACAAGCAACTAATAATCGAAAAAAATATGCACCTGAATTTACCTATCAAGAAGTAGCTAATTCTCAAGATGTAGAGCCAGCAGCACAACAGTGGGCGCGTCAGGTTGAAGTACCTATTTATCAAATTAATAATAAACAAGCGCGGGAAGAACGTTACAACAGTGAAAATAAAGACATTGGTGAAACTGCGATCGCAATGTTAAAAAAATACGGCACTCTTGAACAAGATGGTTCACGTATTTACCGTAGCGATACATTTGTGATTCGCCAACAGGGAGACACTGTTAGCATTCACCGCCGCAGTGATGAACTATTTGGGTGGGAGAACTCTTTGATGGATTTTAAACTCAACAAAAAAGAGGAACCCAAAATCACGAAAAAGCCTACAGAGATGTTACCTGTTGAACGTCAGGAGTTTCTCATTGTGGCAGAATACTTAGGCGACAATGGCAAGCTACCTGACCTCAATAATGCCGATATCCGTGATGTAGCAAACAGCTTGGGAAGTCTTGCACCTGCCGGCACGATTAAAACGCTGGAAGTATTTAAACAAAATGAGATGTTGCACACCCTGAATAATGTCCTCATCCAGGCTGATAAGGAGGAACTTACAGTAGGTGAATTTACCATCAAGCGATCGCGCAACCCCGAAAAAAATCGAGCCAGCTTGCAATTATTTAAAACTACCGAAGAAAAAGGTACTCAGGAACTTGTCCGGTTTGACCTAACTAAAACCGAAGCCGGCATTACCAAAGAAGTCAGCAAGATGAATATCTCTGAGTACGATATCAACCAAATTAAGTTTATTGCCCAAAACGCCAGCAAACTCAACCTGGAGCAAATCTTTGGTAACGAACAATCTACTCCCACCGCCGCAGATGCACCCAAAAAACGAGTAATACAAGCAGCTGGCGATTTGCCTGTCACAGTTCACCCTTACATCGCCGAGGAATGGGCAAATATGGTCAAGCATGGTGGCCCTGACTGGGGAGGGGCAATGAATCAAGGCAATGAAGAAATTCTTCAACGGATAAATGATAACAACGGCAAGTTACCAATTGCCGACCAGCGAGAGATGTACTTCAAGATTATGACTTATAAGGCAACTGAGGCACAAAAGCAAGGAGAAACAGTCGTCGATTTTGTCCCGCTTCAAGATATTATGAATGACTTACAAATATGGCGAGGAGAAGAAATTCGGCAGCAATATACTCCTACTGAACGCATACCCTCCCCTCAAAAGCAAACTGTCGCTGCTGCACCTAAAACCAAGTCAAGAGAAGTTGAACTATAAATTACCCGTCACCAAGTTTGCAAAGTTGCATTGGCAATATAAAAACTTGGGTTTAGAAGTTCCGCAAATTTACATCAGTTGCAAAATTTCAACTCAACAAGCTTTTTATTTATTTTAATGATTAGTTTATTGTTTTAAATAACACAATTCAAGGAAAAATTACTACGTAAAGCTCACGCAGATACTCAATGTAGTATTTCAAGCGAAACATCAAAAAGTGAGCTTAACATCTGAATTAAAAAATAGAAATTCACCTATCAGGAGATGGTTTGATTTTAGACTAAACCAAACAGTTATTAAAATGATTACTAGCCATAACCAACTATTAGAAAATCAAAAAATTATCAGACCAGTCGATGGTGTAGATTTTCCATTAGTAGGAAATGCGATCGCCAAAGCACTTGCTAAGTATCTAGGAAGCGTCTATGAAGATAAAACATGGTTTACTAATTGTCTTGCTCAGGTTGGAGCTAAAGCCCTAAAAATAGAATATGCTTTTGATTACTGCGTTACCAATTCAACTTCCCTTGAAGAAGAAGCTCTAAAGTGTATGCTGCTGGGTGCGTTAGAAAATTATGCACGTAGCCGTAACATTCATGAAATTATTCAACCTTTTCTAAAAGGAGAAAAAACCCTTCAACTTGAATCAGAATATTTCAAAAAATGGCTTCCTAGTATTCAAGATACATCTCAAATTATTGGTATTTTACCCCGTACTTGGCAAACTGTAGCTAATCAAGTGAGTGGAAATATCACCTGCAATGCTTCATACCCTTTAAGTGAATATCTTGGAGGTGCTGATTGCCAGATAATCGCTGGAAATACTCTGATTGATGTACGAACAACTGCCAAGAAGCGTCCCTTCTCCCTAGAAAATTTTTACCAACAAATTAGTTATGTTTTGCTTGATAGCAATGACACCTATCGTATCAATCAACTAGTCTGGTTTTACAGCCGCCAACAGTCGGTATTCTTCTATCCCACTAACAAAATATTCCGCGACTTGCGAGCAACAAGGGAAGAATTTAAGAAAATGATTCTTGATAATTATGAAATAAATAGACTAGCAGAACACAATAAGTGTTTATATCTTCCCCAAGAAGGATAAAAATATGATTCAAGATTTTCAACTTAACCCTAGCTTCAATATTTACTTTGATGGCATGGAGTATCATGCCAAGATCCACTTTGATGATGCTTTTGAAACTGAAGCAGAAGGAATTGCAGCAAGTGATATTAGCACTCTTGCTACTAAAATCTATAATCGTTGGCGGCAGTATCTTCTAAGTATTGCAAATAAATACAGAAAGTAATTGAACAATTAGCCCTCTCCAAGCAGAGGGTTAAATTAACGAATAAAATTCAAAATTTGCTCATTTAAATACTATGAAAGTAGGTTTCTATCCAGTACTAGGTAAGAGCGATTTTGTCAGAAACAAGGGTGAAAAAATCCCGATTTGGCAGTTGCTTGAGTATCAGCCTGCGGGCTGGCTATACTCACTCGCTACAAAAGCAGAAATTGTTCCAGATAGTCTGATTATTCATGACTGCGGATCGTTTAACTACCGCGACCAAGATATTCCTACTCTCAACGGTAAATATGTTGATGCCCACTGGTCTATTCATAGATATCGAGAACGTTCAAAAGTTGGCGATATTATTGTTTGTCCTGACCATTTACTTGTAGGGGAAAATATTAGAGAACGGCAAGAATATAACCTTCAACAAGCAAAAACATTTATCCAACTTGCTAAAACTTATCTTCCCAACAGAATACCCCTAGCAGTCATCCACGGGCAGTCTCTTAGTGAACGCCTCGAAGTAGCTAAATATCTTCTGGGACTAGGATACTGCCATCTTGGCATCGGTGGGCTTGTTCCCCAGGCGAGGGAGTATTCAACTAACTTGCACATTATCAAAACACTCACTGAGGTTGTGCGTTCACGAAGTGACTCGGAACGAGTATCGCCGTTCGCGAAGCGTGTCCGACAGGACAAGGCGGGCGTTTCGCCATCGCACAGCGACTCCGCAGGAGTATTGCACGAGCCAAATGTTCATCTACACGTTTTTGGACTATGTTCGCCCCAGTATGCCAAAGCTTTTACTCAGATGGGATTATCCTTTGATGGTTCAACTTTTATCCGAGAAGGACTAGGCGGTGGGATGTTCGTCAGCAATGAGGAAAAATTAATTCGGATGCCAGCCTACTGCACGCCAAAGTGCAACTGTCATGTTTGCAGGGTTCTCAATCGACATAGGATTGACCCTCGGCTAACAAACAAAGGACGGACGCATATTATGGGAAGAATCGCCCACAACCTCAATCTGGCGATCGCCACCTACAGAAAGTTCACTCCCAAGGAAAAAATCTACCTGGTTGCTGGATGTGGCAAGCAGCTTCCCTACTCTGCTGCCGCCAAAGATTTATATTGTTCGCAGCACTTTCAAGCTTGCCGTCGCTACGTAGAAGAAAAAGAATCAAGATGGTATATCCTGTCACCTTTACATCAAGTTCTTAACCCAGAAACAATCATCAAGCCCTACGATAAATCCCCCTATTCCTTATCTCATCAGGAACGTATACTATGGGCGGAACAAGTAGCAGAAAACCTCATACAAGTTGCGTCTTTAGAAATAGAGTTTGTATTCTTGACGGGCAAGCTTTACAGACAGGAGGTAACACCCATTTTACAAGCGAAGGGATACGAGACAAAAGTACCCATGCAGCACCTAGCCATTGGACAGCAACTTGCTTGGATAAAGAAAGAACTGAAGCAAGAAAAACAACTTGTTTTAAATATTTAACCCAGCAGTAATAACACCAAAATGATTTATGGAGACTACAAAGCGAATAATTAATATAAGTGAAAAATTCGGTAGTTGGACTGTATTAGAAAAACAAGGAAAGCAAGTATTATGTAAGTGTGATTGTGGAATTCAGAAACTTGTCTACAGTCACACTCTCACCAATGGTCGCTCAACTAACTGCGGTTGTAAGAAAAGAAAAGAATCTATCCCAGCTGGTGCAAATTTTGGGAGACTAAAAGTTATATCTGATGTAGAAGTTAAGGGGAAAAGGGGTGAACTACTCCTCCTTACCTTATGCAGATGCGGAACCCAAAAATATGTTAGTAAAAATAGCTTAAAAAGAGGGCTTACACAAAGTTGCGGATGTTTGCAACGGGACAGCCTCAAGACCGATAAAACTATCCACGGTCACTGCAAAAGCCACGAGTATAACTCCTGGTTACACATCAAGCGCATCTGCTATAACAAGAACCACCATCAGTACAAATATCATGGTGGGTGCGGAATTGAAGTTGATGCATCCTGGCGTGATAACTTTACCCAATTTCTAAAAGATATGGGATTAGCACCTGAAGGAACAGTTATATCTCGTATTGATCAAGAGAGTGACTTTGCCCCTGGTAATTGTCTGTGGATACCCAGAAAAGAACATTATCGTCAAATACATGTATTAAGAAGAAAAGAATTTTTTATTTCTCAAACTTTACCCAAACCAGTCGTTACCAATAGTGAGATTCATGTTTCACCAAACGTTGTTCGAGCAATCATCAAAGATCATGCAAATGGTGAAGCCAACATGAATAAACTTGCTACACAATATAAAATCAGCACTCAAGACGCAATAAATATTATCCTTCACCACGTTTAACTATCAATTTAGTTTTAATAAAAGTGCGCCATCAATTAAAAACGCGCACTTTTTATTTTACAGTAATTATTTAGTTTTA
Source organism: Tolypothrix sp. PCC 7712 (assembly GCF_025860405.1). GTDB lineage: Bacteria > Cyanobacteriota > Cyanobacteriia > Cyanobacteriales > Nostocaceae > Aulosira > Aulosira diplosiphon. Next base: position 157,037 of record NZ_CP063786.1, read on the forward strand.
AAACATACATCAAATTAGTAGATTAATTACCACAATTGTTACACACATCAGCAAGGTAGACATTGATTATAAGTGATTTAAGAAATAATCACTAATACCTAAAGTGTTGTACCTGAGTATAAAGTTTACTGCAATGAATAATATTTGCAATTTGAGACCAAGTATTCATACAAATATATGCGAAATCATTGTTCAGTAGACAAAGTAACTAAAATTTTTACCACAGACGAAGTTATTAATTAGCTGAACAAGCAAAGCCTCAAATCAAAATTATAAAACTTGCACATGATAATACACAACGGCTCTTATATCTGGTTTCATGCAGGACAAACTGCTAGATGGGGAACTATAAATGGGATTAAAGCATTGCCATACCTAATGATTGCATACCAAATCGACGGACAATGGTACAGTGACCCCTATTTTTCACAATCTAAAAATTTAGAAGATAAACCAGTAATCCCTATAAGTTCAGCAATTATTCATATACCAAAAATAACAGTTGAGTTACAACCAATTGTTCAATTATGTGCTGGATTTAGGAACAAAAGAATTCATGGTCTTTGGGTGGTTAATGCTCCCGATCAGGTATTGAAACATATATTAGAGTGCAGCCAATGGGACAGTATATCACTCAAGCAACTACTAGCAACTTTGCACGAATTAATTCTTTATGGCTATGAAGTCAAAATACTTCCCGCCAAAAAGGAAACCATATCCGCTATCGAATGGATGGAATAATAATGAATAATAGCAACCAACAACTCACACTTTACTATCCTTGTGTAGTTCAGATTTTAGATCAGTTTGTACAGACAATATCAGTTGAGTTTTGGATACAGAATCCAATAAACAAAAAATGGAATCTAATACCATTTAAAAATGGTGATATCAGTATCTCGAATTATACAGATGCGACAACATCACAGATAATGAAATATCTTAATGAAGAATATCCGTCTATAGAAGATTTTTTACGAGCGAAAAAAGAGGAAGGTGTAGACTATCCCATTCGACATAAAAGAACTTATCTTACAGTTAAGGGTGCTGCATCTCACAAACTATTCTGGGTATGGACAAATCCTCAGACTAATAAAATTGAACGCATTCATTGGCATCCTTTAGCTATAAAATCAAAGACAAGTGAAGATGACCAAACTGACTACTCAAATCTAACTCCAGTCAAGATTGTAAATGGAAAATTAATTACACTTGAAAAAGACAATTTACCATCAAATAGAGCAGCTTTTTCAGAGTTTATTGCAGACAGAGAAGAAAACCTCCGCCTTGCACTTGAAGCCCTGAAATCACCCAATCCTGATGCCGCACTCGAACTACTGGCCATCATGGAAGAAATATCCAAAGACTGCTTCTACGCCAGTTGGATTATGGGCAATGGATACAATTTAGAATCAATTCTTAAATCATGGGATGGCACTAGTAACGTTAGCTACGGTAGTGGGGAAATCACTTATGAACAATTAGCACTAATGCGCGTTCTTTGTGAATTATCTCAAGGTTGGTGGTTTTGGGATGAAGATAACGACACTGGGGTAATTTTCCAAAGTTAAACTTACAGGGGAATCGCCTGATTGTTGGGGCTGGGAGTCTTGCGATCGCTGTACACGATTGGGAATGCGCTTACGATTAACAGTAGCGCATTTTTATACTCAATATACAGAAAAAGGCCGCCCGCTGATGGCTGTTCGCTCTTTGCGTGTAGTTAGGTCTTTGGGGTGGACGATGGAAGCCTGTCCACTTCCATAGCTTGAATCAAGCCGTGTTCAAGGGTAAATCGATGGACTACGTGCTCATCGGCAATAACTGCGTAAGCCTTGTCACGCACGACCTGATGCACATCGACCAAAATCCGCCCGCCCTCCTCCAAGTAAAAGGAAATCGGCTCAACGTGCGGATCGATCTCGCTCCATTGCTCCGTCCAGTAAGCGCGAACTTCTTCAGGCCCACGGACAAAACCGCCTTTGAACGCTCTCGGCCAAACCACGTCCGGAGTCATGAGGGCAAGGGCAGCGTCAATGTCTCGCGCGTTGAAGGCTGCGTACGCTGCACGGAGCAGTTCGATTTCTGGTGCTCTTTGATCTGACATAAGCGGTATGGCGAACCAGATGCACTAAGGACTAATCTAATAATTTATTGTATAGAGTTTAGCTGAAGCTTTTTTTATCGACACTATCATGCCTGATGTCAGGTTTATTTCGAGGATTTCCTGTTTTTAATTCTTCTATTGTAAGGAAGGTTGTTTTATACCCACATTCCGCACTTCAAAATGAATTATCTATATTTTCAATCAAAATTCCTAATAATGTTCAGGTCATACTTACAATTCCATATCGCAATTCCGAGTTGGAGAAAATTGATATTGCCTTTGTCTTGCAGCCGCTATTTCAAAAGAGGTATCAAATTCCGTAACCTTTGTTCCAAGTTTTAATTCCTCGTATAAAGGCACACCATCACCGTCATTGTCACTAAGAAGAATCTTGGTCATGATATGAGCCGGGGCAACTTGCGCGAGGCGATTTACTACATTAGCAACAAACTCGTTAGATGCTTCGCAGCCATTAAGATATCTAATCAAAGCATCAGCAGTAGCCTCAGTCATCTTAGCTGGATTTTTTACCCACGCTTCCAGAATAAAGTCATCGTAAATAGCTTTCTCGCTATCAGTAAAATTTTCCTTGCAAGCTTGTTGGATAATGAATTCAGCCTGCTGTTGTTGATTTAAAATTGTCATAGTGGTTTTTAGATATTGTTAAAGGAGTAACAGATATGACACATTATGTTTGCGATTTATATGGCAATACAAACTGGAATCTTCCAATAGAAGAAGTCACTGCTAGAACATTCAATACAGAACAAGAAGCCGAACAATGGTTCAAAGATAAGTGTTCTGGTAACAGTATTGAATTTAGTGGCTTCCATGACACTGAACGCTACGTCACCAACTGGGTTTCCTGCGACGGTAAAGAAGTTGGTGAAATCACTAAACGCCCTAGTTCCAATGAATTCTAATTAGGAATTCAGAAGATTGTTTGTACCAGACAATTTTCTCCATCAAATTTAACTCCACATTAAATGACACTCATAGACGGACAATTAATACGAGAACACGTAAAGCAAGAATGTCAAAAATACAAATCCATTTTTCAAGCATCTCAAAAAGAAGTAGCAATCATCAGATTTGAGGCTTCAGAAAATGCCAGCAACGGACTAAGAGCTAGATACGAAGCAGCCAGAATCTCAGCAGAACAAAAAGTAGCAACATTCAACGCTATTGGCATTACTCCCAATTATATTGTGCTGTCACCCAATATTGCAGTAGAGCAATTTGACCACATTATCCAATCTATTAATGAAAACAGCAAGGTAACTGCTGCTATTGTTCAATACCCAATTCCAGCTAAGTTTACAAGTTCAATTGGGCTATTAGAACCACAAAAAGATATAGATATCGTCCGCAGACAAAGTAACAATTTCTTTGAAAGTTGTGCTACTGCTGAAGGAATCGCCAGAATTGTTGAATCCTATGCACAAAGGGATTCCAATGTTGCAGTTGTCGGCGGAGGTGGTTTTGTAGGTAATGGTGTCATCAAATATTTAGAAGCCAGTAGAATCAGCTGTTTCTGTTTGGAAGACGGCGATGACTTGAGTAGAACTCAAGCAGCTGACATTGTGGTATCTGTCACTGGAAGACAAGGAATTTTCACTCCTTATGTACTCCCCTCTCATCGCTTGATTGTCGATGGTGGCTTCACACCTACTGCTTCTGGTGCTGCTGGCGATGTAGATCGCAGTGCTTACAGCATCCCCCAGAACATTACGCCCGTCCCTGGAGGTGTTGGGCCGATAGAAATGGCAATTTTAGCAGAACGTTTGATAAAAATGGATTTGGGCGTAGAACTTGGGAAATGGAACTACCAGCAATTACAGCAAGAACAAATGCAACGCGCTACTATAATTGCCCCCATAGCTAGAGTGTTCTTCGCACAACAAGCAACTGCCTACCCTCAATCCATTCGCACAGAGAGAGAAAACCTATTTGTCTTGGAAGGCAGTAACTACCAGATCCGCTTCAATAGCACCACGCAAAGTTTGATTGTTGCCAGAACCAATGAAAAGCTAACGTTAATTCGGCTATCTCTTGCAAGTAATCAAATTGAAACCGCTAGAGGTATAACAAACGAGGACGTAACAAGATGGCAACAAATTCAAGCTGCGATCAATTCAACAACAACGCAATCAAATGATAGAGGTATGGAGCTTTGAAATTATCAATCATCACTGCAACATACAATAGACCTGTGCAGCTTGCATCTACTGCACTGCCAAGCATTCAAAGTCAAACTGACCGCAATTTTGAATGGCTCGTCATCAATGATGGCGCTAATCCTGACACCAGAGATATTATCACTAGCATTAGGGCAAAAGCTGATTTCCCTATCATCTACATTGAAATGGAACACCCTGAACCGAGCAGTGGCTTTGGCTTGTGCTACGCCCGTAACTTGGGACTAAATGCAGCTGGTGGTGACATTATTTCATACCTGGACGATGACAACAGCATTGCTCCTGAATTTGTTGGCTCAATGCGGCAGTACTTTAAACAACATCCCAATATTCGATATAGCATAGCAAGACAGCAGCGCCGCCGCGATGTCATCCGCAATGGTAATGTTATTCGCCAAGGAAAGCCGTTTGTTTCACCTAGCAATTGCTGCTCCTTACAGCAGCTTTTATGGCAACAAGAGATATTCGACAGCAATGGTTTCGTCCACTACCGAAACAATGCTCCTAGATGGAACCCCCAGTTTCAAGTATTCGCAGACTACGAGTATTTGCTGCAATCTGCTTGCATCTGGGGTGAAAGTGGCTTTGGTTTCAATGACAGCATTCTTGTTAACTATATCCAGTCTTCTACTGGTATTATTGGTAGTTCTAATTACGAGCAGTGGACAACTGAGCTATCGCTAATTGTCACTAATCAAGCTAACTATTCCATCCTTAAAGGCAGTATTGTTGAACGCTTAGAACAGCTTGTAGATAGTTATAGTACCAAGGCACAAATTTCATCAACGCCAAAAGCATTTGCGTTCTGACAATATAAAGCAGAGCATCAATAGTATGGCAATAACCAAAACCACTACTTTGGACTAACGCCTACCTGCTAAAACAGCAAGTAGGTATCTTTTTATGAACCAGCCTGAATGGTTAGAAGCAAACAAGCAGGTTTATTCCAAAGAACATGGTGTTATCCATATCGCCGCCATTATTGAGAAAAACCTTTACTTTAAAAAGGGTAGTTTAAACCAAATTATTTTTGACTGGGAGCATGAGGTAAATAGCAGTAACTTATTACCTCTAAACCAAGCACCAACAGGTAAAAGCATTCTCTACCAAGAGGTAGCTGCTATACTTGATGGCTCTGGAAAACTACAAAGCTGTGAAGTAATTCCTGCTCAAGAAGCTAAACTTTATCCTATCCCAGATGATATTCATCCTCTAGTTAAACTAGCTTTAAGTAAGTCAGGAATCAGTCAATTATATTCTCATCAAGTGGAGGCATGGCAAGCTTACAAAAAAGGAGAAGATATAATTCTCCAGACTCCTACCAGCAGTGGTAAAAGTATCTCTTTTCTAATTCCAATCGTTCACGAGTGCTTAAAAGGTAAATCAGCTTTAGTATTCTTTAACTTGAAAGCACTGGCATTTGACCAGGTAGAGAAAATACGTTCCTTTGTTAGCCACTTAGATGAAAATATTCGCCCCCAAATTCTCAATATTAATGGTGATATTCCTCCCCAAGAGCGCAAACAACTTTACAGCAATCAACCCTCAATTTTATGCGTGACTCCTGATGTATGGAACCACGAGCTAAACAACTACCAATTCGATTCAAACTGGGGATTTAGAGAAACAATCAGAAAACTTTCAATCATTGTCTGTGACGAAATGCACTTTTATCAAGGCATATTTGGTTCGCATTTTGCACTACTTAATCGGCGAACTCAACTTATGATAGAATCTGTCGGCAATGATATTTCAAAATTACAGTACATCTTTGCTTCTGCAACAATTAGTAACAGCAGCGAAATTGCCCAGAAGATATCTAATCGAGAAGAACAAAGTAATCTTGCTATTATTGACCAAAGTGGGGCAAAACGCTCGGAAATTACTTTTATTAGCCTCAAACCACGGAATAATACACTTTACCAAACTGCCCAAGTCGCAGCTATGCTCGTAAGTAAAGGCATAGTCGGGATTTGTTTCTGCGATAGTAGGGAACTGGTTAAGGTTTTAACTAATGCCATCCGTAAAGCTTTAATCGAGATGCAACTGCCCCACCTGGGAGAAACCATCTCAGCATTTTATGGAAGCATGAAGGCAAATCAGCGTAACAAAATTATTGCAGATATACAAAGCGGGAAGGTCAAGTTCATTATATCTACCAGTGCTTTGGAGGCGGGTCTAGATATTGGGTGTATTGATGCAACTATCGTACATAGCCCTCTTTTGTCACTCTAGGCAGAGGAAAAGTAGAAATCAGGGTGAATCAGGGATATAAAAATTGAACTGGTGAGGCTATAAATAATAGATTGAAGTTTAAAAAAACCCAAAGCTAATTGAGGAATAGGAAAAACCGTTAACCAGGGATATATCAGATTAAATAAAGTAAAAGGTTGAATAATCAAACGAAGATTGTTAAGAATGTTCTTCCAGCCATTTCCATTATCCCACCAAGGATGTGAAACAAATTTTGACTCTCGTTGTGATGGAGACTGAAACAGTTGCTCCGAATGCAGACTAACCATTAAATAAGCACTGCAAATAATTTCCCACCATCGCTCAATATCTGGGTAGTGAGTCAGGCGAAAATCTGACCAACCTAATTCATTCTTACTTTGTTTTAACCCGTACTCGACCCAAGTTCTTAAACCGTAAAAATTTCCAACTTCTCTTGGCGTAATGTCTGGATATTTACTCATCACATACCAAGTAGTGTTATCAGGCAAATTTTCTGGATCTGTAGTAATTTGCCAATATCTAAGTTCTCCACGTTTTCCCGGAATAATTTCTCTAATAAATCGATTTTCCCGACTCAAGTCAGAGAATACCCTTTGAAACTTCTGCCACTTTAAATATTGAATATGTTGTCGTGGAAGTATTTCTACATAATGATTTGACCGAATCGCTACTATATAGTTCAAGTTTAGTTCATCTAATACAGATATGAAATTCTTACCACTCTCTCCATATAAGCTATCTGCAAGTACTAAGTTGAATTTAAAACCCATTGATTGTAGCTTTTTTATCAGTATTGCTGCTATTTCTGGTTTAGTGCGGTACTTATCTCCTGCCTGTAATCTTTCCCTGGGTTTATACACTTCAAACAGTAATGGAAATGTCATCCCACAGAAAACACCATATACTGTCACTGCCACAATTCCATTATCTGTTTTTCCCAAATTTCCTATATACTGCCGTTTCACATAATCTGTCTTGCTCCCTTTCTTTTTATCCCCTGTCTCATCAATAATTAAAATGATTGGTCTACCTTTTAGCACTTGTAAAATTAACTCTAACCTTAAGGTTCTTAACTTTTCTATATCCCAAGGTGATGTAGTTAGAAAATGATGCAACCCTTGCTGGTTATCTAATCCTACGATTTTTGCTATTTCTGGCAATGTTTTACGTTTTAGATCAGAAATGCAGCCTACATGGAGATATTTAAAAGCCTCGAAACTCCTAACATCTGGAAACAGACTTTTATACCACTGGCAATATTCGTCCACAAATTTGACTGTTGGTGCGGCTGGACGGGGCTGTACCATGCTCTGTGTCTTGGTTCTAGCATTTTTACCTTATTATACTACTGCCAGAGTGACAAAACAGGGATAGTTACCCCGGCTCAATTCTTGCCTTTCGCCAAAGGGCAGGACGTGCGGGGAGGCAGCAAGCAGGACTATTGGTGTTTATTCCGTCGAAAAGGTCGATTATGGATTCTTACTACGCCAATTACCCAGAACGCCTTTTATCCGATCCTCCAGAAATTATTAACTTTAACCACAATTATGAAACCACTTTGGAGCAGCACATTCTCGCCTGTTGCAAAGAAAGTAAGCCGACACAAGCTCAAATTGCCCGACATTTTGGTAGTTCTGGTAATGCGATCGCCCGACAGTTAATCGGTGATAATCAACTGATATTCAGCTACAATCAAAGACTGACAACTAATCGAAATCTCGGTTATGTCCACTCAAAAATTAAAGTTAGAGGCAACACCGATCAAAACATCAGTTATATCAATCAAGATAGCGCAGAAGAGTTTGAGGAAAGTTCGGCATCTTCTGCACTAAGAGAAGTTTACCCTGGTGCTATATATCTTGCTCAAGACTTTGATGGCAACCCCGTACAGTATAAATCACAAGAGCTAAATTTAACCGAAGGGAAAGCAATTCTCAAGCCAATTGAAACAACCAATTTATTTAGTCGTCCTGAAGGAAGCCTAAATTTCGAGGAAATCAAAATTGTCGGGGAAGCCAAAATTATCAATCTTCCCCAAGGGGCTGCTAGATTTACACCTGTTTCAGCCAAAATCAAAGAAGAAATTTATGGCTACAACTTGTACAGGCTGGAACAAAAATGGACTTGCACTAATAACAGATGTCGCAACTTCAATTTAAACTTACCTGGACACTTACAAACTTGCCCTGCTTGTAAAACCCAACTGATTGAACGAGAATTTGTCGAACTATTGGAGGAAAATAAATACGAAGAATCACTTGCTCTTAACTATAATACATTCTGCGTCAGGGTTGAAATTAACGCTGATGCACGAAAATATTTTTCAGTTTTGGTCAAAAATCACAGAAAAGAAATACTTAATAAACAGAAATATATTACCAATGAGGAGAAACAACTATTTGAAAGCAATGAAACCCAAATTTGCGTTCATACTCTCGCTCATCACCTTATACTCAGTTTACCACTTGTTGAACATGGAGCAAACAGTCGAGATATAGATTTCATGTTAGTAGAAGTGCCGTCTAATACTAAGATAGTTGGCTATTTCTTTGATACTTGTGAACATGGTACAGGTATGTGCGATACCCTCATCAAGTATTTAGAGACTGCCTTTATTAAGGCAAAGTTTCTAGTCGATAATTGTCCTTGTAAATACGGCTGTTCTTCTTGTACAACAATTCAACGCTGTCCTGATGATAACGAAGCACTGTTTAAATCAGTTGGGCTATCTCTACTAAAGGAAATAATCAATCCAACAGAGACAAGAACTATTAATCAATAGTTAAGATAATCCTATCCAGCTTGGGTAGGATTATTTTTTTAGTAATTCAACCACATACATCGCTTACGCACAAGATTGATGAAAGTTTTGAGAATAAGCGATGTACGTCGAACTATTAGCTGATTCACATCCAAACCCTAAAAAATTTCAAATTATTCACGCACCATCATTTTTACTTACAGAAACAAATTTTCAAATAGGAGATTTTGTCGAGTCGAACAATATTGATTTTATTATCAATCATGCTGTTAATCTAGGGTATCAGGTAAAAATATCCCATCCTAAAACCCAACAATATAATAAATATCCTCTTCCCAAAATCAGTGATGAACTAGCCGATTTGATAATTAATTATCCATCAGACTTAACACTACGAACTAATGGGATGGTTTTTGAACAAAGGGCATATTTAATGTCTAAGGTTTACGATGAAGTGTGCCAAAATCTTGAATCAAAAGCTCTTTTAAGAGAAGCAGAGTATTGGCTGATAAATTACGCACGAGAAGTAATTGCCAAACAATGTCATTACTTACCAGATATATTAATGAAATTAGATAACCCAACTGTGAGAGCAATGGCAATAGATACACTCATGCTCTGGCAACCAGATTGGAACAAAGCTATCTCTCAATATAGAGGAAGTAGATTTGAGGCTGGCAATAATGAGTTTGAGGTTATCAGCTACTATCAAAATCAAAAAAAGAAGGGTAGGGAGGGGATAATGGTACTGTGCAAGGTAACAAAAACTATGAATAAACATCTTGAATTTCCCACCTTTCCTTGCAATGCAAACTGTACTCTTGGGACTTATCAAGTCGAAAATGCACTTAACCAAAGGTTAGGTTAAAACATAATCATTATCTGAAATATTAATCATGGACGAGCAACAAATCAACTATTTCATAACAGGTATTTGTACGTTTCACTGGAATGCTGATTTTCATAAATTCTGTCAAGTTTGCAACTTTGACCCTAACCACACCTATTCAAAAGAGAAATGGCAGCAGTGGCAACAATTTGTATCCGGTATTAAAGCGTTTGACCAAAATACACTTGTTAAGCTAGTTGAAGCTGGCCATCAATTAGCATGACAGTCATAATCTCAAACCACTACGGTTACTAACGCACCAGTGCATGAATTATCGAAATAATTAGCCACATGAATTCATGCACGCCCAAATCCGTCATTTGGTATCTTCGCTTGACAACCTACCCGAAGAATGGCGAATCGTTCCTACTTTTGGTAAACGTCCTCTAGGGAAAGAATGGGAAAAAAATACTTACTCTCCCAAAGAACTACAAACTGAACTCGTCCGCCGTCGGCTAAAATTTTGGACAAATAACAGATTTATTACCCCCACTGGTGTAGCCTTGGTTTGCGGTTTCAATCATCCTCAAGGGTACTTAGTAGCTATTGACTGCGATGGGGAAACATCCTGGCGACAAATCATCCAAATTAACGAACACCTAGAACCAAAAGAACTTAACCTGCTAACACCCATCAGCAAAACTTCTACAGAATCGTTATGCGATCGCGCTCAAAAATACCTTCCTCCCACAATTGCATTTACCTCTGGGAGGAAATATCGCAGCCAACGCTTATACCTCATCCCAAATTCAAAAGCTTGGGAAGTAAAGTCTCGCAAAATCAAAACTGGGAAGGACGAACACCTGGAGTTCCGAGGCAAAAACCTAGCCTCAATTCTTCCCCCGTCCTTTCACCCAGAAGGTAGAAATTACAGATGGCTTCCCGGCTGTAGTCCATCTGAACGCCAAATAGAAATAGCTCCCGACTGGGTAATTGCCCAAATGCTTGCCAAACAGGAGAAAACAAGAAAGTTTAACCTACCCAAAGAAAAATATAACCACAGATATGGGGTAGGCAGGTACGCTCATTTAATTCCCTCAATAGAAACCAATATTCAAACCGCACTTGTACTACTCGAAGTCATCCACCCTCGGTTTGCAGATGATTACCATTCGTGGATTCAAGTCGGGATGGCACTTCATAGTGTTAGTCCCATTTTATTTAAGGCATGGGACACCTGGAGCCAACTTTCTCCTAAGTACAAACCAGGCGAATGCGCCTACAAATGGCAGTCTTTTAACAAGACAGGTATCACCATCCGCACCTTATTTAGATTAGCTAATCTCTCTTAATCATGAGCAATCAAACATCACCTGACGAGAATGCAACTGGCTTTGAACATAACTATAGCAGTAAAGATTTTAATCCTGATATTCAGGACAATCTAAATTTAGAAAAAACATTAGATGAATCAGTAAATACTGAAGTTATAAGTCAAGATTCATCTAGCGGGATAACTTTTACCAAAACCGCCATAATAACAATTCAGTTAACACCAAATTCAGAAAAAGCAATTGTCTCAATTGGAATTCAAGATGCACCTCCGATTATTAAGATAATTAACTTAACTGAGATAACATCTCAGCCTATCATAAATAACTGGCTAAATGATTTAGAAAAATCTCTTCCACAAATGTTAAATATCTACAAACAAAGGATGGAAAAGCAGACTAAAGTTCAGAATCGACAGGAACAATCCAGACAAGTACAAAAGCGTAACCTACCTGAAGATAAAGATAAAAAACCTGCGCCTAATAACCAACTGTCACTATTTTAATTATCATGAAGTACATTGCTATTATCGAAGGGCAAGAAATTCCTCTTGATGAGGCGCTCGCCCAGGATGACAATACACTCAAAACAGCGATTAGCGTCTACTTTCCAGAGTATGCTAATGCCGAAATTGAACGACAAACAACTGATGATACAGTTTCAATTCGTTTGGTAAAAAAGGCAGGTACTAAGGGAAATAAATTTAGAGAATTGAAAAACTGTTTTGAAGAAATAAATCCTGCACTAAAGTTAGGATGGCAGATAAAGCTTTTAGAGATAAACAGTCAAATTACTCTTGAAAGTTTAATTACTTTACAACCTGAGATAGATAAAGCTATCAAGCTCGGTCAATCTTGGGAAACCTATAGCGAAAAAGTTGCTCAAAGCCTTAAACAGCAACCTGCTATTACGAGTAAATATCCTGTAGTTTAATCACAAATTTATGGCCGCTATAATTCGTAGCGGCTGATTAATTATGCTTGGCAACATCCACTCATTCAAAATACCCATTACTTGTATAACAGCAATTAATTATCTAGAAAATCTTTCCGAACGAGTAAATATTTTAAGCCTGTATCAAAAATTATTTCCAGAAAAATGGTTAGAATCAACTATTCCTATTAATAAACAATCACATCCATCAAGTGCTTACCTAGATAGAGAAATTGAATTTATTAACCTAGTGAATGAAAATCTATTCCCAGTAGAATATATCGATGAAATCGAGTTTAATTCTGAACGTGATAGTATTCTAGTTTCGCCACAAAGACTTGAGTGGTGGAATGAAGATTTTGAAGAACTGGTATACTCGGAGAAGTTCCTACTGTCATTGATGGGGCAAGGGTACAATATCAGCCAATGGAAACTAAATTTTGGTTTTACTCCTGACTACATTGCTCCAGCAGAAGAAATTTATTTCGAGAAATTCGTAAAGCTGTGTCGTCGTTACAAAAGTCCCCTGCAATATTTAGATATAGCCATACGAATTATAGATTACTCAACTGAAAATATTTGGCTAGATATTACGTGTGAAACAAGCGATTGGCTGGACTGGACTTATGAGAATATCGTATTTCTCGCTCAAAAGTGGCGAGAAGCCGTCTCGATGATGGAGAAATCAAATGAGGTTAGCCATTTGTTAGAAACATCTCTTTCTGCTCGAAAAGTAGCAGTGAAAATTTGGAATCAAGCATCAAAAGCATGAATGTAGACACAAATATATTACCAATAATTAACTTAGAAAATGTCTCCCAAATCCTGCTGGCCAATATTCCACAAGATGATTTACTAGGGCAGTTAATTATCCTCAAAGGACAGTTTATTTTAGTCGAACGTGAAGGCAAAGAGTCTAAATACAAATTCCTGTCTCCTGAAGCAGTAGAGAAAGCCTTCACAAGTAAAACTGCCGCATCTGGATGGCTTTCTAGCAACACAATTTGGTGGGGTAAAAATCCAGAGGGAGAGGCCATTATTCAGTTTTATTCTCCCCAAAAATATCAAATTCAAATTATGGGACAGGAATTTGAAGTAATTACTGTACCAATGCCTGCATTCTTATTTGCTGGATGCGGTAGTAGATATTACCTGTGGGCAGTTAAAGGCAGGGTATTTAAACCAGACGCACAACTGTACAAGCCTCCTTTACCTAATATTTGGGACGACTCTAGTATTTGCTTTGGGGGAAATTCTCTCAGTATGTGCAGTGCTGCAACCATAAGCCAAGTTTGGGATCTGTTCTGGAAATCACCTTTTAACAAGGACTTATCTCAAGGCAAGTCAAAAACTCATCCTGATAATATCTGCAATCAACTAATCAAATTACACGAATCTAAAGCTAAATTCTACCCTTCAAATGACCTTGTTCCCGTTCATAGCTGGAAAGTCACAACCCCAGAAGACATTATCAATCATTTGTTCAGTTAACAATGAATCCCTTTATCGGTTATCACCTCGCTACAAGTAACAACTTTCCTCCTTACAGTCAAAAACTCCAGGAATACTGGCTGGCAGCAAATGGGCTTTTCTTGCGATCGCATCGCCGCGAGTTAGAGGTTTGCTTGCAACTAACTCAAACTCAAGTCGCTGGACTCCAACCCCTTGAACCCTACTTCCGTCTGAAAGTCCCAAAAGTTCCTTGCCAAGCGATCGCCGAGATTATCAATGCTGTTAGTATCAACCCCCAACAGGAAATCCTATTCTACTTGGGAGTGACAAACAACCAATGGTGGTGTCACACTCCACTGCAAACTGCGTCCTCTACTCACGTCTTATCTTTAGAAAGCGCACTCGATAAAAGCTATACAGATTGCTTAGTGGAAATGCACAGTCATGGAACTCTAGCTGCTTATCCATCAAGTGCAGATAATCAAGAAGAAAAAGGCAAATTTCGAGTGTTCGCGATTATTGGCACACTGAATACGATTCCCACAATCTATACCCGAATCGGGATATACAATCACTTTTTCGACATCAACCCCAATCAAATATTTGAACTGCCGCCACAGGTAAAATGCTTGAATTAACTACTTACCAACAAGCTTTACCCGTCTTACCTCGCAATCATACTCGTATCAACTTCGTCTTAGTAGGAGTAGGAGGAACAGGCGGGTTTCTTGCAGAAGATTTATGTCGAATTATTCTGCAACTCCAGCACACTAGAAAAGAAATTAACTTTGCGATCGTCGATGGTGATATTGTCGAACTCAAAAATATCAGCCGCCAAAATTATCAACAAGCTGAAATTGGGCTACCAAAGGCAGAAACACTGGCTGCAAGATGCAGTGCTAAGTATGGAATAGAGATTACAGCCGTTTGCGACTGGTTTGAAGAAGACATGATTCGCACGGCCAGTTGGTGGAATACCCTAACGGTAATCATTGGCTGTGTAGATAACAGCACAGCCAGGAGCAAAATTCACTCTGTTCTTAAAATCAACAGTGCAAATGAGCCAGCATCTCTATTTTGGCTGGATTGTGGAAACAGCAACTACTCTGGACAAGTAGTAATTGGAACGCACTCTAATTTTGATATAGTCCAAGCTTCCAATAACCCAGACAAACCTCAATTCTGGTTGCATCTTCCCTCCCCGGTGCTGGTTCACCCAGAATTGCTAGTTCCTCAGCCAGAAGAACTTAGCGACAACAACCTTTCATGTGCAGAAATCCAAGCACGGAATTATCAATCACTATTCGTCAATAAAATGACGAGTGCGATCGCAGCCCAGTATCTACTAGAATTAACCCTCACTGGGGGGTTGAAAAAGTTCGCTAGTTATTTTGACCTCAAAGCAATGTCAACTAAAAGTTTATATACAAGCATCGATCAACTCAAAAAATACTATATTCCACAAACAAATTACCACAAATAGCTTACGCATATATATCCCAAAAACTAAATTTGGGATATATTTTTATGAATCGATTTAATCACAAAACACTTGAGCTAGTCGAACAGAATCCAGAATATTTATCAACGATAAGTTATCGTAATCTAACTATCAAAAGTGAATCTGAAGTTGCTGGTGGTCAGTTTCACCTCATTATGCAACAAATTGGGTTAGGGCTACCAGTCGAAGCTTTATTGAAGGCATACCCCCAAATTAATAACTGGGTCGATAAGGTAAAACCTTTTCTAAATATTCCTGGCAACAAACAATGGAACGCCCAACTTCAATATTTATACCACGATATTCTTCTCTACAGCGAGTGCGACCTCATTATCTATGGTGAAAATCAAGTAGTTGGGTTTGACTGGACTATTCAAAAACCTCCTAAATTTGAAATTCTTGAGAGTAAATGGCAAACTCAACTGAGGTTATTTCTCCTATACGAACAAACTGGAATACCATTAGAGCAAATTAGCCTGGTTTACTTGTTCGTTAACACTGATAGTATTTACCAGTTTACTTATTCTGAAGATAAACATTTAAATTTCAAAGCCCGGCTAGAAGAAACACTCGCGCCTTTTGTAAAAGACGATAAAGAGAAAAAACTTTTAACCCACAAAATGACCCCTCAAGAAGCACATGATAAATGGCTAGCAAAAGAAATATCAACTATGGAATATTTAGCAGCAATTCCTGAAGTTGAGATATGAATCCAACAGAATTAAATATCACCAAAATCGAACTCACTCCTAACAGTGGTTGGACGCTCAATATTCTCTCGCGTCGGGTAGCAACGATTACCGACCCCCTGGGAAACAGAAAAACCAGCTACTTCGGGTTCGATACCAAAGAACAAGCCGAAAAGTTTAGAAATTGGCTTGTCAGAAAAAACAAATGTAGTAGTGCAGTTATCCGTCACTCAGAACGATTAGCTACTGAATGGGAGGTAAAAGCTTGGAATGTTCCAACCTCCCTAATTCTTGAATGCGCCGTCAAAGATTTAAAGGAATCAAGCAATGCAACTATCTCTACTAAATCTACCCTACAACGAGAATAATTCACCCTTAGCAGATATTTTCAATATTCCTCATTTAGAAAAAGCAGAAGCCCTTCGTAATTTAGCTGCTTCAATGCAGCCAACAATCGACCAAAAGAAAAATCCTGCTATTGGAAATCAAAGGGTAACAAAGCATCGTAAAACTATAGCTCAAGGAATAATCCAAGAAGGACTTGAACTTGAGATTATCCAGTCTTGGTTATTTGCGATCGCACAAATGTGGGAAGTAGGAAATATCCCACCAATACTACGCGGTATATCTCACAAATCGCAAGTAGAAGTCCTATTTAGAATTTCCCAAATGGGAGAAACAATTCAGAAAGTCCAAGAAAAATTGGCAGGCGAATATTACCAAGACTGGGTAAAGTCTTTAAGTCGCGCCGGATTACATACACCAAGCGAAATCATATCCGCAATAACAGAAATTCAACAGGTAGTAAAACCTGAAGCAATTAATACTACTAAGGAACAACTCAATAGGCTTGAGTTAGAAATTATTGGGATGAAAGATGGAGATTTCTTCCCTACTCCTAAACCAGTCTGTCAACGGCTTGTTCAACTGGCAGATATTAAACCAAATTGGCAAATTTTAGAGCCTAGTGCAGGTAGTGGAAATATTGCTGAGTATATCACTAATACCTACCCTAATGTTCAACTAGAAGTGGTTGAGATTAATTACGATTTACAACAAATTCTAGAACTCAAAGGATTTAATATCGTAGGGAAAAACTTTCTGGAGTTTAACCCCAGTCATTTATACAATGCCTGTATCATGAATCCTCCATTTTGTGAACTTGTCCAACATATATATCAGGCTTGGAAGTTACTCATAACGGGTGGCGTATTAGTTTCAGTCATACCTGAATCAGTTTTCTTTAATCGTAAGTACAAAACCTTCAAAAACTGGCTAATAGCCAATAATAGCTATGTAGAAATGGTAGATAAAGATGCCTTTTTAAGTTCAAATAACCCTACAAACGTAGCCACCAGAATCATTAAACTCATTAAACCATAGTGTACTACAAGCGCATGGCATACTGCCAAATTGATAAAACTAAATATGTCACGTATATTTTCCCTATATGGGGACAATATATGAGATACAAAATCCTTACACAGCAAGAGTTAGAAGTAGCACTAAATAAGTGCAAGCTTGCTGGTTGGAATGTCAGTAATATCACCAAACTTAGTAATAAAATGCTTGAAATCAAACCCCAACGAACAAGGAGATAAATATGACAATTGAAACTATTGCTTCTTATAGATTTATTCCTGGTAAAGACAGTCAAATAACTAGTTATGGATCTCCTGAAGAACAAACAGTCGCAATTCATAATTCAAGCATGGCATCTGTGTCACTGACTTTCACAACTGAAAACACATCTGTTCTTAGACAAATTATCATCAGTGTTCAGCAAATATACCAGATACTTATAAATACTAAAACTGAAATTATTCAGGAAGATAATTGCATTGACAGCTTTACAGGCTTAAGGGGAGAGTGTGATGAAAAGTCTATCTAAATAACTAAGTATCAATCAATCTTTTAAGTCGTCTTAATAACAGACGACTTTGATTTTTTACAACGACTTTTTGCTTTACGCATTAAATATTGATTTCCATTAATTAAAATTATGCCAAAAAGTCAAACAAAGCCTACTAATTCTGCTACTGAAGAAAGCACAGTATCCCAGTCTGAATCCTCTGAACAAACAGTTCAGAATAATACAAACATACAAAAGCGTAAATTAGCTATTTCTAAATTTGCAAATCCTGAGTACAATGCGCCGATTAGTAATATCTGCATCTGCCAAGTAATCAATCACATGGAAGCAGAAAAAGTCGGATTGTTTATCAAAGATAAATACTTAGCAGCTATTAACTGGCAAGGACAAGAACCTACACACAAGCACACTTTCTCTAGTGGCACGCCAGAAATGGGAGTATTGCTGCAATCGCCCAGGATGCACATTCTTGATGTTTCTCCCAGATATATTGAGCAACGCGATGATGGCAAAATTGTAGGAGTGTACGAATCACCTGATGGGTACGAAATGTACCAAGCACTTGGCAAAGATGCCGCAGTATTGAGACGGTTTTATTTGTTGCAGCTTGTTGATGAAAATAATCATAACCTGCACTCAGTACCAATTGTCTTATCAATCAAAGGCGTTGCATCATCAAAATTTGGCGAGGCTTATAAACAGTTCCAACGCGAACTAGAGGTTGCATTCGCACGATTTACTGATAAAACTGTCGCTGAAAAACGTGCAGAGTTTCATCGTCTCGGTGTATTTCAACCCACCTTTACACCATCTCTTGAACCTAAAGAAGCAGTCAATCAAAGAGATAAATCTTGGGTAGCAGTTGTCACTTCTTATAAATCACCAAATCCTGATGGAAGTGATTTTCTCGAATTCTTCTCAGAAGAGAAAGAAATCGATATCCAAACAACAATGCAGGCAAATCCTGAATTCTCTCACCGCATCGGTAAAACATCAACTGTTGTAGCAGAACATAATCGCCTGGTAGGTGCAGCTGATATGCCAGTAGCAGCACTTCCTCCTAGTACAGCAGGTCAGACTTATACAGCATACAGTACTGAAATGGAAGAATTGCCTTACTGAAACAACTATCTCATGTAACCGAAAAGGGTGCTAGAAATAGCGCCCGTTCAAACATCATCTACTAAAAGCAAAGTAACAAATGAAACTAAACATTGAACAAGCTAAACTCGCAGAAATTCTAGAAACCGCTTATCTCGCAATTAGTCCTAAGCCTACTGACCCAATTTTAGGAAATATCTTACTGATAGCAAATGAAGATGGGATAGTATCAGCAACAGGAACAAACCTCAACCTCACAATTCATACTACAACGACCGCAAATGTGGAAACGTCAGGTCAGGTAGCACTACCAGCCAAACTATTAACTGACACTATTAACAATGTCAGAGGAGAAATTACCTTAGAGGTAGAAAACCAAGCCTGCATAATTACTCACAATAGCGGTAAATGCCGTCTGATTGGCGGAAAACCTGACGAGTTTCCAACTCTTCCCAAGGGAGAAAATCCAATAGAAGTAAATTTAAGTGCCAAG
Source organism: Tolypothrix sp. PCC 7712 (assembly GCF_025860405.1). Lineage (GTDB taxonomy): Bacteria > Cyanobacteriota > Cyanobacteriia > Cyanobacteriales > Nostocaceae > Aulosira > Aulosira diplosiphon. The sequence continues at coordinate 176,541 of NZ_CP063786.1, forward strand.
AAACTCCAAGCTGCACTTGAAGGGACACTCTATTGCACCAATGGTGACGAAACAAAGTTAGTTTTAACTGGTGTCAACTTCAAAATTGATACTAATAAGTGGCAAGCTGCTAGTACAAATGGTCACAAATTAGCACTAGTCACAGGAATACTTGATAGCGAATATTCTGACCCAATTGACTTTACTGTTCCAGGTAAGTCACTTAGCGAGTTAAACAAAATTCTCTCTCAAAGTGCCGATACAAGCGTGTGCAATATTCTTCTATCAAATAAAACTATTGAGTTTAGTCTTCCTCACACAAAAGTCATTTCCCGACTTTTAGAGGGAGAATACCCCAAAATCAATAGTTTGATTCCCAGAACATTTGAGTATGAATTTACATTAGAACGCAAGGGATTTGAGAGCGCACTGAAGCGGGTAAGTTATCTAGCCGAACGCAAGCAAAAGGTTGTCAAAATTCTCTGGGAATTGGAAGCTACACAGGCAACACTTTACACCGAAGCTACTGATATCGGGGATGCAGTTGACTCGGTACTGATGAAACCAGCAACTAGTCATTCAGAAAACATCAGTATTGGATTAAATATCGACTACCTTATCGAAGGATTGAAGCACATCAGTACTGATGAAATCGTGGTGCGGTGTAACAAACCTACGCAACCAGTCATTATCTGCCCAATGGGAGGACTGCTCAATCAGCTGTATCTGGTAATGCCTGTAGAAATTAAGCAGGGGTTTGAAAAGGTAAATAACCAAAGTACAAAGACAGAAGCCAGCACTCAACCTGAGCCTAGCACTGAAGAAGTAACAGATATAGCGCAGGCAACAAATGATAGTGACAATTCTGAAACAGAAATACAATCTTTAGTAGCAAAAGATACTACTAAAGGTAAGTCAACCTCACGCTCGTCACGAACGAAAAAAGAAGCCGCGACTGCTTAAAAATTAAACTCCTTATCAGTGCAGTTGGTAAGGAGTAAATAAAACACTTTTAATCATCAAAACTATGTACCAACCACTACATCTCAAATACCGTCCCCAGACTCTTAGTGAAGTTATTGGGCAAGAACATATTGTTCGCACTCTTATAAATGCGATCGCTCTCCAAAAGATTGCACCTGCTTACCTATTTAGTGGCCCCAAAGGTACGGGCAAAACCAGTACCGCCCGCATCATCGCTAAATCTCTTAACTGTCAGTCAAGCAATGAGCCGACAACTAAACCCTGTGGAGAATGCAATTCATGCAAGGGAATTACAGCATCTTCTTCTGTTGATGTAACCGAACTGGATGCAGCAAGCAATAGTGGAGTAGAACTGATCCGAGAGCTTATATCCACTACCCAGTTTGCACCAGTGGAAGGTAGATTCAAGATATTCATTATTGATGAATGTCATGCCCTAAGTAGCCAATCGTGGCAAGCACTCCTCAAAACTATTGAAAGCCCTCCCCGTCATGTAGTATTTATCTTCTGCACAACCGAGTTACACAAAGTTCCAGAAACCATTGTCTCCCGTTGCCAAAAGTTTGACTTTAAGAGAGTTCCTGTCTCGCTAGTTGCAAGCTACCTAGAACAAATATCTCACCAAGAAAGTATCAACATTGCGCTATCAGCAGTTACCACCGTAGCTAAAGCAAACAAGGGACATCTGCGTGACTCACTCAAACTACTAGATCAGCTAACCTTACTAGGTGAAGAGGAAATTACCTCTAATTGGGTTTGGGAACTATCAGGCACTATTCCCGAATACGATCTACTCACCGCCTGTGAAAATATCATCAAAGGAGAAATTACGGGCAATTTAGGCATCCTTCAAGATTGGATTGAATCTGGTAAACAGCCAACTGCCATTCATACAAGTCTTGTCAGTTTCCTCAAAGACTTACTTGTGTGCAAAACTAATCCTAATGGCAGACATCTTACACAGCTAGAAGAGGACACCTGGGAGGAATTAGTAGGTATCTCGCAGTTGTGGAATATCGACCAGATCCAAAATGCGATCGCAATCTTAATGGCACGCCAAAATCTCATGCGGGATGAAGACGCGCACCTTTGGTTAGAAGCTACACTTATCGAGATAGTTCCAACCACAAAGGTTAATCCTCAATCCCAACCCTGGAAAGATTGGAAAACTGCCCAAGATGCGATTAACTGGGGCAAGGAACAGTTACCCCACTTAACACAAGCGCAGTTACAAGAACACTGGCAAAAGCTGACACCTATTAATGGTAAAAAGGCACCTGCTTGGGTAGAAGCTGTCCAAAAGCTGCAACAAAAACAATTACAGCAAGCTTAACTGTAAACAGGGTTATACATAGTTATAACCCTATCGCCAATAGTACATTCGTGAGAGTTGAAATAAAGTATCTTTTGTCAATCAGTTAAAATACTTACAATAACCTTAATAAAAACAATAATTTTGACAGACCCCTTGCTGATTCTAAAATAAAATTGGACTTCATCGCTGAGACTCCCTAGCTTATGCAAGACTCTAGACAAGAAATAAATGCCAGAGCTTCTATGGATTTGGAACAGCGAAGGACTTGGTATTCCCCCGTTGCTGATGTTTATTACAACGCAAGACCGCACTATCCAAAGGAACTAATTGATCGGTCTATCGCTTTAGCCCAACTTGACTCAGATGCATCGATTCTTGAGGTTGGTTGTGGCCCAGGAAATGCGACAGTGGCTTTTGCTGGATTTGGTTTTTCCATGACGTGTCTTGAGCCAAACCAGGATTTTTGTCATTTGGCACAACACAACTGCGCTCAATATCCAAAAGTTACAATTTGCAATACATCATTTGAGGAGTGGGAACTAGAAGCAAAACAGTTCAATGCCGTTCTATCAGCCAATGCTTTTCACTGGATACCGCCAGAGATTAGATATACCAAGGCAGCAGAGGCAATGTGCGATAACGGTTTTCTTATCCTGCTATGGAATCTGACCCCAGAACCGAAATACGAAGTTTACAAAGCGATTAAGGAAGTATATCAAGCTTATGCGCCCTCACTTGTTCGATATGAAGGTGCAGAGATTCAAGCGGAGATTTTGAGGGGGTTTGGACAAGAGATTTTAGACTCCAATTGTTTCAAAGAGTTGGTTATCGAGCAAACTGCGTGTGAAGTTACCTATAGCATTGATGACTACTTCAAGCTTTTGAGTACCTTGAGAAGACTAGAGCCACAAGCAAAAGAGTTACTATTTGCCGGATTGCGGGAGAAGCTAGAAAAATTTGGAGATAGCGTACAACTCTCGTTCCTTTCTGCTGTTCATGTTGCCCGCAAAGACAGCTAAACTGTTGAGGTCGGATAACGCGGCAGAACAACCCCAACCGTGAGAAGCTAGGAGAATTGCACAAATGCCTGATACCAATTCACAATTCGCAATGACGCTCGCAGGCTCGCTCTAAGCGAAGCTATGCCGCAGGCTTTACGCTGCGCTACGCAATTAAAAAACTTAGATACAGCAAAGCTTTCAGGGCTTACATCTGTATCAAGATTTTCGTGAATTGGTATGAGAGGGTGCGAAAAAAGCAGACAGTGCTGAGTGCTGAGTTAGAAGTTAAGAGTTTGGTTTTGAATTGGAATGTCTTTCTTGCATATTTTGCGGGAGCGAAAAACGCGCCCGTGAGAGCAATATCCTCAAGCATCGTAATACATCCTTGACTCAAAAAAAACCTCATTTACCATTATAAAAATCTCTAATTCATGAGTTATAACCACAGAGATTTTGTGAAAAAATCTAGGGGTATAATCATTGTTGATGAAGACCAACTAAACATTTATTGGAAAGACCCCACTCCAATAAAACCTTGGCAGCCCAAAATACAACTCAAGCCGTATCAGGAACTTTCACAAATATTTGTTGATATCGAAACAGCAGGAATAAACCCATTTGAAAGCCGGATTTATGCTATTGGCTGTATGGATTCAAGGGGATATTCTACTATTTTCATGGATATCTCAGAAGCTAAAATACTGACCAAATTTATCAACCATCTCAGTAAAAGAAATCCAGATGTAATTTTCACATATAACGGGATGGCATTTGATATTCCATTTATTATTACTCGATGCAACTTGCACGGTATAAAACACCCATTTCAAGTTGCATCCAAATCTCGGACTATTCGTACCGCCCAAGTACGGGGCGAGCCACTAAAAATTCAGGAGGTATTCATCCGAAATAGCCAACACGTAGACATTTATATCTGCGTTCTGAGGTGGGATTTCATAGCCAAAAAGCTAACTAACGGCAGATCGCTCAAAAAGGCTGTATTGGACATGGGACTGCGCCAGAACACTAGGCTAGTTCTTCCCTATAAGGAAATCCTCGGTTGTTGGAAAGATGGCCCCAACAGTAAGGGATGGAAACGCCTGAAAGAGTATCTTATTTACGACCTCGAAGACACCCGGCTAATTGCGAATAGACTTGTACCCTCATACTATTATGAAGCACTAATTGTACCGGAAATGAATCTCCAGCAGCTAACACTTGCTGGTAATGGTACTAAATGGGAGCGAATATTTGAGCATCATTATCCAGGTTATAAACCAAAACCCGATCGCAAGTACAAATTCCAAGGAGGGATGGCTTACTCTATTCCTGGACTGTATAGAAGGGTTGGATATGCAGATATTAGCTCAATGCACCCTTGGGCAATGCTAGACAAAGGTATTTGCTCAATTAAAGATACAGAACGTATTGGACTAAGTATTCTGCAATATTTGGTGAATGAAAAATTTAGGTTGGAACAACTTGCATCTGCTGGAGATATTGCTGCTAAGGAAAAAAGAGAATCCATCAAGGTTTTAGCTAACTCCGAGTTTGGATTCTTCGGCACCTCTGAACTCGCCTTCAATGATATGGAGGCTGCTGCATTAGTTACAGCCTACAGTCGAAAAGTACTCAAGCTAATGATTGAAATTATCACTCGGCACGGCGGTACTCCTGTGGAAGTTGACACCGATGGAGTGTTTTTCACCCATCCCAACCCAGAAGAGGTACGTAGTTTACTTCAATCTCAATTGCCTAAAGGGATAACTGTCAAGCTAGAGTTTATCGCTGACGCTATGTTTATCCCCGAACGGGGAACCAAAAACTACCTTTTATGGCTTCCAGACGGGAAAATCATCACTAAAGGCAACTGGCGCAACCGCGATCGCTCTCAACTGGAGAAAGAGTTTTCTATTGAGTATTTAACCCTGCTAATTCAAAATGTATCAGCAGCAGAAGATTATTATGTACACATCAAATCCCAGATTTTATCAAGGGAATATCCAAAAGAAAAACTTGCAATCACACGCAAAATTAAAGAGGGCGAAAAAGAAATCCTCAAACTAGGGAAACCTAGAGATGTAGTCACTTACTATTACGGAATTAGTGGCATAACTAATATCAGCAGTAATGAGAATTACTCACGTCAATACTATCTTCACTTGATTGAAAAAAGGCGAGAAGAAATTATCAAAATAGCTGCTCCTGCAATACTAGAAAGTAACAAACGTCAGTTATCTCTTTTTTAAATGAACAAAGTTGAGATTTTAGGTAAATCTCAAAGGTAATAAATATGAAGGTTTTTCAAATTCATACATTCTGATTTGTCTGTAACTAATGAAAAATAAATCCTCTTCTCGCAAGCCCAGGCTTAATGAAAAGCAAAGGGCTTGGGTCAACTCATTCCTTTCGTCTCATCCTAATGCCAGAGTTAGAACTATCTACGAATTAGATGGCGATCGCGTAGTTCAAATTGAGTGGTGGGAAAACACAAATCCAGTAATATTAGACCCAAAAACTTACATCCAAGGAATTATCAGCTACAACATGTGGGTCAAATTAAGAAAGTCTGGCGACCCCAGGAAAACATCTGAGTTTTCTTATCGCATTACCCCACCAGAAAAACGAAGTGCATTATGGCACTTAACAGGTCAACTCTCTCTAGAACTCCCTCAATGTTACGAAGTTGCAGAACCAAACAACCCAGTTATTATTAAACCAAAAAGGAGAAATACCAAAACCAAAAAAGTTAAAAAATTTCTTCAATATACTCTTTCTTTATCAGAAATTAGTGTTCAACTTTATACTACAAATATAAAAGATGATGGTGTTACTCTATATGGACAAGAAATATTACTAGAAAACACAACGCAGCTAAATTTAGATACTGGTAAAGACACTAAACTTCCCGAAGCTATAGTCAAAATTCTCTCAGAGAAACAAGCCAGCTTAAAGGAATGGGAAACAGCTATTACACTATACGAGGTAGCTGGTTCTAGTGGAGTAATAGAGTATCTTCAACAGTTAGATTCTTGGCGCAAATACTTGGGTAATCAACCAGTAGATAACCATATTGATAAAGACTCAATTCAAAATTTTGTACAACCAGTACAAACTTAAGTAAGTGTTTACTGGTCACACATAATAAATACCAAGCAAGTAGAAAGAGTTAATACTAACTCTTCTTTTTTTAACCACTGCTTATGACTAACGCATGATGATTAGATGTTTATCTAATCTGTGATGCCAGTATACCTATACTACGGCGAAGATACCTATTCGCTCAACCAAAAAATAGACCATTTGGTGAATCAAAATGTTTATGCTGAATGGAAAGATTTCAACTACATCAAGCTATCTGGAAATGAGAAAAATATCGCTGCCAAGGTTTTTACTGAGATTATGACTTTGCCCTTTGGAGATGGTAACAAAATTGTTCATACAGATAGCGATCATTTAATTGGAAGTTTATCAAATGAGGATAATAACCAAGAACTTGAAAATCAACTTTCTCGAATACCTGCAAGTAACATTCTTTTAGTTACTGGTAATAAAAAGCCAGATTCACGCAGGACAGTAGTAAAAACTATTCTAAAATATGCTCAACAAGAAGAGTTTCCTCTCGTTCCTTGCTGGGATAAAAAGGGGATAGTTAATTTGATAGGGAAGTATGCAGCTATCCATCAAGTTAAACTTACACCGGATGTGACTGATTATCTAGTCGAAGCAATTGGTAATAACACTGCACGAGCCGATAGCGAATTTGCTAAACTTGCTGTCTATGCAAGTGAAAAAATTATTTCCCTTGAGGAGATAAAACAATTAGTTAGTAATTACAATACTGACTACCAAAAGCTTACTATGGCTATGTTAAGTAATCATTCAAACTTGGCAAGAGCGCAGGTGGATAAACTACTAGATAGTAATGAACATCCACTCAAAATAGTAGCAACTCTTACGTCAGTTTTTCGCACTTGGCTAATAACTAAAGCTGGTGTAGAAGCCAAATTATCTGACATGAAGATTGCAGAAATAGCCGAACTGAAAAACCCTAAAAGATTGTATTACCTCAAAGATGAAGTCAAGTCTGTAGGCATTCAAAAACTGAAAAACAGCCTTAACTTACTTTTACAACTCGAAACGGAACTCAAAAGCAGCACTAACAATTTAACTAGCCGAATTATTGAAATTTGCACGATATGAAAAACGACTTATTTACAGAAATCATCGGACAGCATACCGCCAAACTTCTACTAACTGAAGCAATCGAACGTAATCAAATTGCTCCCGCATATCTATTTAGCAGCGAAGTTGAGGGAGTGGGCAAAGGAAAAATCGCTTTGGCCTTTGCAAATGCAATACTCTCAAAAGGAAGTCGCTCCGCGAGCGCAGGAGAATCTAAACATCTAGACATCTTACAAATCAAACCAACCTATACCGAAAACACCTCCTCGCAGAAAGGTGTCCCTGCTATCCGAGTAGAACAGGTGCGCGAGGTAATTGAATTTCTCTCAACTAGTGCAGTCGAGGGCAAGCAAAAGGTAGTAATAATCTATGAAGCAGATATGCTCAACCCTACTGCCGCTAACAAACTTCTCAAGACGCTGGAAGAACCCAAAACTGGAACGTTTATTCTGATATCATCCTATCCTCAAAAGCTATTACCCACTATCAAGAGTAGGTGTCAAATCATACCTTTCCAAAGGTTAACTGATGAGGAGGTTATTTCTGTTCTTAAAGATCAACAAATTGAGGTAACAGAAAAAATACTAGCTGTCAGTTCCGGCAGCCCTGGTCAAGCGATCGCCAATATTAAAATGTTAGCTTCCATCTCACAAGAAATCACAAGTCAACTGGAAGTACCTCCTGACAATATCCTCAACGCACTCACTTTGAGTAACTCCATCTCAAGCTGGAATCACCAAACGCAGTTATGGTTGCTTACCTACTTGCAATACAACTGGCGGCAAAAATTAAAAAGCACTAAGCTACTAGCTAAATTCTCCCAAGCAAGAAAGCAATTACTGCATCACGTTACTCCTAAAAGCGTTTGGGATAACCTACTTCTGCCATAGCAAAACATACTCATTATCAAAAAGCACTGCCAGTTAGAAGTATTTCTAGCTGGCAGTATTTGTTTACACATAAAAGATATGAACCAGCAGCACAGTTTATTCGATGTCGAAGAAACCATCCGTAACAGTAAAAGCCAAAAAACCAGTGAAATATTAAACCCTAGCACTAGAAAGATACTTCAGCTACTAACCAGCCAAGGGATTAACAAAGCTGTTACAGCCAGCCTACTCGATCTAGCAGGAGCAAGCCGTGAAATTGTTCAATACATCGCTGGGCCAATTGTCACTCAGCAGAACGGCTGGCAACAGTCAATTCCCACTTGGGTTTGGCGCGCGATCGCAGTTGATAGATTAGACACAGCTTTACAAGAGATAGACAAGGGAGAAGTAGGTAAACTTGCCTCTAGTAGCGAAGTTGTTGCACTGATGATGCCAATTGCTTTTGAAGTGCCGCTATCATCCCAATGGACAGATGTTTATCTCTGGGCAAGTTATGATGCCCTTGTCAGACACAGACCTTTCAAGAATTTTAACTACGAAAACCTCTGGGAGAAGATTGGTATCACTCCGGTTTCGTATGACAAAATCCGCTCTGATTATGAAACCCTAGCTGCTGATATTCGTTCTCGTGTAGTCAAACACGCGGCGAAAGAGGGATGGGGTAAAAAGTCTTCAAATAACAACAAACACCCTGTTACAGCAACTTCAACTGAAAGTAATACTAAAATGGAGCAATTGTCACTGTTCTCATAACTAACCCTCTTTAATCACTTTGGTCAGAAAATAATCTAGGATGCCTACAGCATAAGGCTTTTATTAAAAAAGCTTGATGTAGGCCATTCTATTAGAAAATAAATGCTCAAATACTTGTTATATATACAGTTGAAGATTCGACATTGATTTTTCTTTTGTCAGGGTGACAGAATAGGGCTAATTGTTAGTACTTTTTTAACACTCTTCCCTTTTCATTAATTTTGCGTAACTACTGATAATTAGGAACTAACAAAGGAATATTTTTATTCCTTTGTCAAATCAAGTCTTATATTTTTAGTTGCATATTATATAAATTTGCATAAGTACCATTCACTGCAATTAACTCTTCATGCGTTCCTTGTTCATCAATTCCATTATCCGTTAACACAACAATTCTTTGTGCGTTTCTAACAGTTGACAGACGATGGGCTATAACTAGTGTTGTCCGGTTATCGGTTAACTTCTCCAATGAATCTTGAATAGCTTTTTCACTTTCATTATCTAGATTGCTCGTCGCTTCATCAAAAATGAGAATCGGTGGATTTTTTAAGAAAACCCGTGCAACACTCAACCTTTGCTTTTGACCACCTGATAATTTTACGCCACGCTGACCAATATCAGTATTGTAACCATCTGGTAACGTCATGATAAAATCGTGGGCATTCGCTTTTTTGGCTGCTTCAATGATTTGTTCCTGGCTTGCCTCAAGTTTACCGTAGCGAATATTTTCTAAAACTGTCCCAGCAAACAAGTATACATCTTGCTGTACAATACCTATATTTCTTCGTAATGAGCGTAAGCTGATATCTTTAACATTTTTACCATCAAGTAATATTTCTCCATTGTTTACTTCATAAAAGCGGGGAATTAAGGAACATAGGGTTGTTTTACCAACACCTGAAGCTCCAACTAAGGCAACATATTCGCCAGCTTTTAAACTGAAAGAAATGTTTTTTAGTACATGATCGTAATCTTCTTTGTACCGGAAGCTCACATCTTTAAATTCCACATTTCCATGAACATGAGTAAGTTCAATCGCATCTGCTGAGTCTTGTATATCTGGTTCTACCTGCATAATGTGCATAAATCGATCAAAGCCAGTGATACCTTCCTGATACAGTCTGGCAAAGTTAACAAATTTCTGAATTGGCTCAATGAGGATACCAATGTACAATAAATAGGTTACTAAATCGGCTAAACTCAAAGAAGTATTTACAATAGCAACACCGCCAAAGACAATCACTATGATAGTCATGATTTGCGTAAAGACATTCATCCCCTGATAAAAGTAGGCTTCACTCTTATAACCGTCTCGTCTGCTCTCAACAAAACGGGTATTTGCATAGGCAAACTTCTTCTTTTCTCTTGTATCGTTGGTAAACGACTGTACTACTCTGATGCCTGTTAGCGTATCTTCAACTTGTGCGTTAATATCGCCTATTCTCTCTTTGCTTGCTCTAAGCGCAGCATTCATTTTTTGATTGAAATATACGGCATAAACGGTCATGAAGGGAAAGAAGAAAAAGACGATTAAAGTCAGCTTAACGTTGATAGTAATCAAAATAATAAAAGTACCGACAAATTTCACTAAAGAGATGGCAATATCTTCAGGCCCATGATGGAACAGCTCACTAATTGATATTAAATCATTGGTGATACGGCTCATCAACTGACCTGTTTTTTGTTGATCGTAAAAACGAAACGACAGCTTTAGATAATGCTCGAATAAGTCACGACGCATATCACTTTCCATCAGGGTTCCCATCATGTGTCCTTGATAGTCAACAAATGTGTTGCAATAAGCATGAATGCAAATCAAAGTGAGCATGACCGCGCCGACTATATATATTTGGCTTAGTGCGTTGGGTACATTTCCTTCCAAGACATTTTGAGTAATGTATCTTGCACATAAGGGAAGTAACAGTGTAATTACTGAAACAATAAATGCACATACGAGGTCTGCAACCAGCAATCCTAGATATGGCTTGTAATAGGACAAGAATTTCTTGCTTCGAGAACCCATAAAGTTTCTCCTCAAACAGCTAAGGCTGCATTGCAATGGTGGACAAATAATGAAATCAGGCCAATGTGATACTCAAAGGTCATAAAAAAATGAGCGGCGTGGGGTATCCCTTCTCTAGCCGCTCAAAACAAAGCGACCACAGGCAAAATATCCCCGTAGCCACGATCATGATCTCTTATAAATCAAACGGCCACGAGTGTGGTGTACACCCGTGGCCGTAAATGTTCCCTTCGTAGTGCGTGAACGAGTAGCGGTGGAATAAACGCGCCGACGCACCTTTATGGCACGCCATGAGAGCGTAATGCTGCAACACCTATTCCGTGATTACTGGAGGCGATACACCAATATGTCAGTAGGCAGCAAACTTGTTCTCCACAAGCCATTGTTACATCTATGGCGACGTGAAGGCGACAACAGAGCTATGAAACCGACACAATTGACAGATGCTCGCTAAACACCTCAAATAGATCAGGGGTCGTTCACACGACTGAAGGCACTCTTTTGGTTAAAAGGCGCACTCCACAAGCGAGCTGGTGATGCCACATGAAGCAGCATTGGTCAGCTCATGAATTTTGTGGGCGAAAGCTGTCATTTTTGCGCCTCCTCAAAAATTTCAATATGTAGTATAGAGTAGCACGCAGGTTGCCAGAGATCAAGTTGGTTGTTAGATGAATTCCAACTATTTAAGCCCATAACTAACAACTTAGGTTAAATAAGCATTTTTTAATAAGTAAAAATTTATACTTTTAACTCATCGTTCGCGTAATCGATTCTGAAAATAAAGAATTCATCAAAATGGTTAAAAGGCTTACAAAAAAAGGATTAATCGCATCAAACTTTTATCCATATACCCTTTAGAGGCGTGGTTAGTTCACAGTGCGATGACGGTGCGATCGCACCGATACATTCAGATTCCTACTGAAATCTTTGAGGGAAATCGGGTAAGTGTAAGCTTTCTATTCTGATTACCAAAACCAAAGCTATATATAGTAGGAATTTCATGGTTTTTTGGGAATTAATTATTTCCGATTTGGATTACGCGAATGGTGAGTTTTAAACTAACAATAAAATATTAATTATTGTTTCCCACTCAACTGACCTGTTTGATAAAACTCAAGCAGGTTAGGGAAAGCTTTTTGTAGCAACCAGTTACGCCCAATTTCTGATTCGGGAATATTTGAAGCAGCCATGTAATAACCACTTCTGTAAGCAGCTACACCTAAACAAGCTTGTAGGCTGGATATAGCCCGTGAAGAAACTGGAATAGCCATCAAATCTTGTATATGACTAGGATGATAATTTTGTCCTACCAGTAAAAAATGAACTAAAGTATGAACCAACCGGGATAAGACAACTGTTCGGTCTTGCCAACGTTCTAAACGGGTCTTGATACGGAAGTAATCAGGTAAATCAGCTGCTTGAGATTCATCAAGGAACAAATCGCTTTGGCTTTCGATAAAATTAGAATCCAGACCTATAAACTGTTTAAGAAAAACAAGCGTTTTGCCCCAACGTTCGTGTTCCTTAGTTTCAGGAGAGAACGCACCTTCTGAATACTGTAAGCCATACTTTTCTTGAAGCTGTGCAACTGCCTCTTGATTGATATCATCTTGCCAGTCAGATTCAACAAAAAACTCTTTTAAAATATCTTTCAAATAAATGGATGAAAATTCACTAATATCCGGTGCTTCATCGTCAAAATCATGTTCATAAGTATCAATAAGGAATTTCTCTAATTTGATTTCTAGCTCTTGCTTTCTATTAACTGGCAGTAATGATTTAGCGTCTTCTAATGATAAAGGAAAATCTAAATAAGGATGACCTTTGGCTAAGTAAGAATTACTCAAATCTGCCAAACTTTCAAGCGCAATAGTCCGGGCAAAAAACTCATCTTGTGAATGTACGCATATCCCGTCTAATTCTTTATCCACCAACATCATAGTAATTGCCAGTAGAGCAAACCATGAGGCATCGTGCAAACAAGTCGGTAAATCAGCAATTAAATCTACTAACTTTAGTTCTAGAATTTCTTCCCAAACGCCTATCCTAGCGGTATTATAAACATCACAAAAATGCTCAACCTCTTCTCCAACAGATGTTTCTCCTAACCAAATAAGATTTTCTACTTGCAAAGGAGAGGAGTAGTCAGGAGTTAGCTGGTTTTGGCTGTCTTCATCGAACTGTATCCACATCAAAGCCAAGAGCATCAGCTTACAAATACTTACTCGCTTTAGGAGAAGATATTCAAGCATAAGTCATTACTTATAATTTTTAGATACATACCACGACATTTGCGATCCCACCATAGCACAGGATAATTGGCCGTTCCTTAGTAAAAACCACAATGCTATGAGAAACAGGAATCAAAAATAACTCATAAGTATGAAGCAAAAAGTGTGCTTTAAATAAAACAATTCGTCAAAATAATAAATCCTAAAAGAACTAATGCTAACGCAGCAATAAAAGAAATATATAAATTCTCGCGTTATGAACTATATCAACAAAGTCATGCTCGTTGGCAGATGTGGACAAGAACCTGACCTGAAATTTTTCGAGTCGGGCGCAGTTAAGGCTTCAATCTCTATTGCAGTAAGACCACCCTACAGAAGTGAACAAGCCCTTTGGTTTGATTTAGTCGCATGGGGAAATCAAGCAGAAGTGATTGGAAATTACGTTCGTAAAGGAACTCAGATTGCAATTACTGGTGAGTTTGGATTCGACCGTTGGGCAGATAAAAATTCTGGCACTATGCGACAAAAGCCTGTAATCACAATCAACACCATCGAATTACTAGGTTCACCCCGTAAGGAAGAATCTACATCTACTTCTGCACCAAACGAAACACAGGCTGTAGCTAACGCAAATTTCTAGAAAATTACAAATCGCCTATGCAGTATAAATCATAGGCGATTAACCATCTAATCAATCTACAAATCAAACAACCATGATTCATAATACTGCAACTATTAATCTTAAATCAGTGAACACAACCCACGACAAAGAAGGTTCCTTGATTGCTTTTGGGATTGCTGAATTCTACTATCGTTCCAAGGAAGGTGTCGTTACTGACGAGATACCATTCCGTTCCAAGGGCGCACCTGCTGTCATCATCAACGAACAGGGGGAAGGCGTACATGGTACAGCAGAAGGATATCTTGATTTAGTAATAGATAACAGGGGTGAGTACAAAGAAAAGATTGCCACATTCGTAATTAGAAACTTTATCTCAGCACAACCTATTAACGAACTTACCCAAGTTAGCAAAAACTCTCACTCGCCTGAAACTCCCGATTTTGCCAAGGAACTACTCGAAGATAACGTTACTTCCACAAATGAAGACCTAGACGAAGAACCTCCATTTTAGAACCAACTAACTGAATAATGCTAGTCCAGACAGGTTTACTGGTTTGAACTAGCGTTATTTTTTTTCAAAAATCCAAAATAAAAATCCACTGTTTGGTAGAATCGCTGACATGGGTTCACAAAATCGCTTCATTAATATATGTCATCAACCAAAATAATTGCCACTTTCAATCAGTCAGGTGGTGCAGCTAAGACGACTATTACACACAATCTTGGATACCACCTTGCTAAAAAACACCGTGTACTACTTGTGGATATGGACCCACAAGCATCACTAACAGCTTTTATGGGATTAGGGGAAGTCAAGCTGCAAACTGAACAAACTATCTATGGTGCGATCGCTGAAGAAACTCCCCTGTACATATGGGAAAAAACTATTCACGGGATGCACCTGGTACCAACAAATATCCAATTGGCAGGTACGGAGCAAAAAATTTTTCATGACTTGACCATCGACAACCGCCAACGGCTCAAGTTTGTGCTATCAAATGTACTTGACCAGTATGATTATATTTTGATTGATTGCCCGCCTTCTCTAGGAATTCTAAGCATTATGAGCTTAGTAGCTGCTTCACACGTTATTATTCCTGTTGAAACACAATATAAGTGCTATCTTGGCACCAACCAACTGCTAGAAACAATTGCCCGGCTCAAAAAAGGAGGACACCAGAAGTTACAAATTGCCTGTATAATTCCAACCAAATACGATAATCGTAATCTTCAAGATACAGGAATACTAGAAGAAATTAAACAACAGGTTGAAGGACGCATCCACGTCACTGCTCCAATTCCTAAATCAACAGCTTTTCCTGACGCAACCCAGGCGCATCTGCCACTTGCACTCCACAAGAAAAACCACCCCGCAGTTAGCACACTCGAAGAAATCACAAAATACATCATTCAACTATGAGCCAAAAACGCGAACTAGAAAAACTCACCGGACTCGATAATTTATTTGGAGACGAAGTAGAACAATCCTTATCTAATTCCACTTTACCTTTATCCCAAATCATTCTTCCACCGAGTCAACCACGTCGCTATTTTGACCCTGAAAAACTTAAATCCCTAGCCGATAGCATAAAGGAAGTGGGGTTACTAGAACCTATAGTCGTCAGGCAGATTGAGGAAGACAAGTATGAACTTATTGCCGGCGAACGCCGTCTTAAAGCTTGCGAAATTGCAGAAAGTGAGAGAATTTCTGTAGTCATTATCGAGTGCGATGATAAACAAGCTCGCAAGCTTCGATTAGTTGAAAACCTCCAGCGTGAAGAACTCAATACCTGGGAGGAAACAATCGGCATTTTGGAATTACTTACCCACGAGATAGAAATAGACCAAGAAGGGGTAGTTTCTCTTCTGTATCAGATGAATAACGAAAGTAAGGGAAACTCTAACCATAACGTTATGGTTAGTCAAGAAGCACTTGCGATACAAAGAATATTTCTACAGATAGGTAAGATATCCTGGGAGTCATTTGTATCAAACCGCCTTCCTCTACTTAAACTACCTTCAGATATCCAAGCAGTATTAGAGCAAGGTCAGATAGAATACACAAAGTCAAAAGAAATTGCTCGGATTAAGGACAATGAAAAACGGCAAAATATTTTAAAAAAAGCTATTGAAGAAAATCTCTCATTATCTGTAATCAAAGAGTTAGTGGGAGATATTCTTCAAACTCAATCAGAAAGTAAACCGCAGTCTCCCCAACAACAAAATAAAGAAAGAGCAAGCAAAATATACAAATCACTGCTTAAGAGCAAAATCTGGGATGACGAGAAAAAAGTAAAAAAAGTTAATCGTCTTTTTGACCAAATTGAAGCACTTTTAGAAGAAAAGAAGGAGGATGCTTCTTGACTCGGTTTGATCCAAGAATTCAGTTCAGGTGCTCTCAAAAAAATTCCAGCAAATAGAACCTGATCAACCAAAGCCAGTTCACTCTATAAAGGCTTGTAAACAGTTTGGATGGTAATTGTCTTTAAAAGTTTTTCCAACAGTACCAATTTTACTGTTATTAATGTGAGCGACGATATAGCATTTTAAATGGGTAAATAGAGCGAACGCTATCAAGTGGGCGAACATCGAAAGGTAACTTAATAGTAAAAGTGCTACCTTTACCAAATTCACTTTGCACATCTATGCTGCCGTGATGTGCCAAAACAATTGCTTGCGCGATCGCTAATCCCAATCCAGAACCGCCAGTGCTACGAGAGCGATCGCTATTGACTCGATAGAAGCGGTCAAAAATTTTAGTCAAATCATGCTGCGGAATACCAATACCCGTATCTTGAACCTGAATCACAGCATAATGGTCACTGCGATCTAGGCAAACGGTTATCTTTCCTCCTTTGGGTGTGTATTGAATTGCATTGATAATGAAGTTAGAAAACAAGCGATAAAGTTGATCGATATTACCAATGACTTCCAAAGGAGTAGACACCCGTACAGAAGATGTTAATGTTACATCAGATGCGATCGCCAAGGCTGCAAATTCCTCTATTAAATCGTTAACAATATCATCCAAGCAGCAAATGTCTCGTTGCATTGGCATTGGTTGACGATCCAGACGAGTCAGCAGCAACAAATCTGTAACCAGAGTTGTGAGTCGCTGATTCTGACGCTGTAGAGTTTGCAGAATGTCCCGTGCTTCTATTTCATCTATTTGGGGCATCAAAAGGGCTGATTCTACTGTCGCTTGGGTTGCTGCTAGAGGTGTCCGTAACTCGTGTGCGGCATCTGCTGTAAATTGTTGAATTTGTCTATATGAGCGATAAATTGGTTGCATTGCTAGTCCTGCTAACCACCAACTAGCAACGCCAACCAGAGCCATTACCATTGGTAATCCCAATGCTAAAATGAGCTTCACAGCAACAAGATAACTGTTGAAGTCTGCCAGACTTCGCCCTACTTGAATGTAACCCCAATCACGATTGTCTTGGGTGTGTAGAACAAAAGAAATTTGGTGGTAGAAATGTCCTTTGCTGTCTTTCAGAGTTTGCCAAAGTTCCTTGTTAAAGGCTACGGGTAATCCTTCTGGATAAGTTCCGGCGATCGCAATCAAGCGTCCGGAATTATCGAAAAAACGCACATAATAATTACCTTGATTGATTGCGCTTAAAATATGGCGTTTGGAACTTAACTGCTCTTGAATGCAGCTTTTATCAACTACACAAATATTGGGTAAAAGCTGTTGTATAACTGGTTCTAATTCACCAGGTTGCTGTAATTTTAATTCAATACTGTCGTGTAGTGTTCCGGCAACAGACTCCAGTTCTCGATCTAATGTCATCCAATGGGCATGGGAAATCGCTCTGTAGATACCAAATCCGCACAGGCTTAAAATCAAAGCCATAACGAGCGCATACCACAAGGCTAAACGCAGGCGGGTCTGCTTAAACAGTTTATTTTGATTCATCGGTGAGATTGAGACGATATCCTGTACCATGCAAAGTTTCAATCATATTCCCGCACCCACTATTGGTCAGTTTGCGACGCAGCAAACGCATTTGAGCAGCTACTACATTACTTATGGGTTCTGCACTCACTTCCCAAAGCTGATTACGAATTTGTTCAGTAGTCACAATTTGGTTTGGGTGTTTCATAAAATACTCTAGTAACTGGAATTCTTTATTAGTTAAGGAAATCTCCTGTTTCTTGCCTGTATTATTTTGACTAACAACCATATTGTTACCGTAATCAAGAGTCAAGTTGCCAACAGTTAATTCTTGAGGCTGAAATTGGGGCGATCGCCTTTGTAATGCCCGCAATCTAGCCAGTAATTCCGCCATGCCGAATGGCTTTACCAAGTAGTCATCTGCACCCGCATCCAGCCCAGTCACTTTATCTTCCATTCTGTCTTTAGCTGTCAGCATTAAAACAGGTAGAGGACTTTGACGAGAACGTAGCTTTTTACACAACTCTAAACCTGATATTCCTGGCAGCATCCAATCGAAAATAGCTAGTGTGTATTGTGCCCACTGATTTTCTAGATATGCCCAGGCATCATTACCATCGAGTACCCAATCAACTAAGTACTTCTGCTGGGTAAGAGTTCGCTTAATAGCAGCACCCAAATCTGGTTCATCTTCGACTAGTAACACTCTCATAGAGTTCACCTGTCAACAGTAAGTTGATATCTTTTTAAAAACTTTTTCATCTGTACATTTTATATAATATTTAAGTATAAAATTTTACAAAATTTCCTGAAATAGCAAAATGTTAACAGTGAAAAAAGACTCAGTAGATCGACTTGCCAAAATAGGTGCGATCTTAGTTTGAGGAGTTACAAAAACTAAGTATTTGCAAGAGTCTATTGAGTCACTATTTATTTTGACAGGTAAATATGAAACCAAGATGAAATTTCAACTACTTGTAGAAAATTTATAAATTATTGGTATTAATTAGCTGTCACATCAATAAAGTTCGTTAGCATTATTTTTATCATACTGGAGTTTGACGCTATACAAACAAACTCTCCATTAACTTAAGCTTCGTCGTCATGCAAGCAATAGTGTATACAAAGCAAATCATGGAAGTCAATTTCATGACAATGAGAAAATCATAACTACTGATTTTTTGGAACTTTTTAAGACAATATCCGA
Organism: Tolypothrix sp. PCC 7712; assembly: GCF_025860405.1. Lineage (GTDB taxonomy): Bacteria > Cyanobacteriota > Cyanobacteriia > Cyanobacteriales > Nostocaceae > Aulosira > Aulosira diplosiphon. The sequence continues at coordinate 195,632 of NZ_CP063786.1, forward strand.
AATTTCATCTTAATTTCATATTTATCTTTCAGGATAGAAATATCGAGTCTATTCATGAATGAATACAGGCATTTCTGAGAATTGGCTTGAAAAAATAAACCTGTTAGATATTGATTATTAACTAGGAGTGATGCCTCGTAAAGCTGACACACCAATTGCCATAGCACAAAAGCAAACCTACCAATAATTGGGGCGGCTGATGTAATCAGATATTCTAAGACATTTGTACATGACATCAAGTTTATTACAAATATCACTAAATTTAGGCTGTAAATACGACATAAGAGAGCTTTAGCAAGTAAGCAAGTTTATAAAGTTGCAGCCACAGTAATTTCCTCATTTGTTTCAATATTCAATATGAATTCTTTTCCCAAAACTTTATCGTCCGAGAACTTTTCTAGTTCGCAATACAACAATCGTAATAGATACAATCTTTTTGTATCTGCCAATGTTACCCAGGCACTAGGAAATGTCCCGATCGTACAGCTTGGAAACATATCCCGTGTATGTATTGAATCAGAGTGTTTATTAAAGCTTGAGAGCTGCAATCCTGGAGGATCAATTAAGGAGAAAAATGCAGTTTACCTCGTCAAGCGTGCGGAGGAAGAAGGACTACTTGTACCTGGTGGTACGATTATCGAGTCAAGCTCAGGAAATTTCGGCGTTGGTTTAGCAATGGTAGGAGCAGTCCGAGGGTATCGAGTGATTATTGTTGTCGATGCCAAAACTGCGCCACCGTTTAGACGAATGCTGAAAGCATACGGTGCAGAACTTGTGGATGTACCGCTACATGAAGCAGACGAATCAGGCTCTATGCAAAAGGCGAGAATGAAACGAGCGCATGAGCTTACGGCAACTATCCCTAATGCTTGGTATCCATGTCAGCACTTGAATCCTTGGAATACTGAGGCACATTCATACTACACTGCGCGGGAAATTGAAGCCCACTTTGCTGGTGAACTTGATGGTGTCGTGGTTGGTGTTAGCACGGCGGGACAAATAATGGGAATAGCTCGTTATCTCCTACCGCGATTTCCCAAAATACGTATTGTTGGCGTTGATGTGGTGGGTTCAGTGATTATGGGAACGCCAGCCAAACCATACAAGATGACGGGTATTGGGTTATCTTTTTTTCCACCAAATCTGGATCTTTCAATGCTCGATCGCGCTTACGTAGTACCAGAAGATTTGGCTTACTCGGTGTGTCATGCACTTGCAAGTCGTGAAGGATTGCTTCTTGGTGCATCAACAGGGGCAATTGTCGCTGGTGGACTGCATTTGGCACACTCTCTTGGTGCTGGTGCGCGGATTCTGATGATTAATCCAGACCGAGGTGATAGATACCTTGAGACAGTCTACGATTCTGATTGGCTTGATCATCATGGATTTACTTTGAAACAGGGGGAACATCTTGATGATGCGATCGCCTCACTGACTCCTCTGTATTTTTAGTGGCTCATCATAGATTAATGTTGAAAAAAATCATGAACATTTCACCTCAGCAGGGACAGGAAGGTAATAACACAACTTCAGGGCGATCGCTACTAGCACTACTGAAGCAGTTTATTCCACTTTCCCTATCTGATGTGGCAATGACTCTCGGAGATCCGCTTCAAACATCTGCACTTAGCCGCCTATCCTTTCCGCAAGAGACATTAGCCGGAGTCGGGGTAGTCAAAGGAGTTGCCGTATTTCTGGAAAGCCCCATTATCATGATTCTTCATGCCTCAACTGCATTGGGAGGCCAAGCCAAATCTCGACGCGCACTTTGGCAGTTTACGATAATTACAGGACTAGCTCTGAGTGGTATCTTTCTGTTACTCACCTGGAAACCTTTATATAACTGGTTACTGCTTGATTTATTCGGCGTTAGCTCATCAATTGCTGCACGAGGGAGAACTGCTTTTCTGTTAATGTTCCTGTGGCCTTTTGTAATTGCTTGGCGGCGATTCTTTCAAGGGTTGCTAATTCGCGCCCAAAAAAGCATAGCTGTAGGTTGGGCAAGTGTAGCGCGATTGATTTGGGTAATTGTGACGCTAGCAGTGGGAGTAAGTTTGAGGTTAGATGGCGCATTTTTAGCAGGTATCACCATGATGGGAGCAATACTCATTGAGGGGGTGCTGGTTACATGGTTTTGTCTACGTCTTGGTGCTATTTCTATTCTTAATCAACAAGGATATTCTGAAACTAAGAAACTGCCTCAAACCTTTGGTGAAGTTACCTTTTACTATTTTCCTTTAGCCTCAACCATGCTTTTGGTTTGGGGTGCAAGAGCAATACTCTTGAGTTTGATTGCACGCGCATTCGATGGTAGCATTGCACTTGCTGTTTGGCCTGCGGCCTGGGGGCTACTTCTTTCGATCGCTAACGGTACACGTATGATTCAACAAGTGGTAATTTCTACTTATGAAGAAACTTCCAGGCGAACACTTGTTGCTTTTGTAATTATTGTCGGGTTAAGTTTTACTTTGATACCTTTTTTTCTGGGATTTACAGATCAAGGATTATTTTTACTGCGTCAGTTTTTGGGTAATAATCCCTCTCTTGTAAACGCATCTCGTCCAATTATACAAATACTCTCATGTTTACCCCTGCTCTTGGCTCTACAAAATACTTTTCAAGGGCTACTGATTCACAAAGGCAAGAACTGGTTCATTAACTTGGCAACACTGGTTGCTGCAATCTTGACTTTAGTAGTATGCGGAACCCTAATTTTTACCAGACATAGCGGAGCTAATTCAGCAGCTTATGGAATGCTTGCAGGTGTGATTAGTGAAATAATAGTGCTTTTTTTCGCGCTGCAAAGTAAATAATTGGATTAATTTTGACTAGCAACTATGGCACTATTAACACTGAACAAAAAGCATGATGCAGTACATAGTTGCTAACACGACCTAAAACAAATTCTTCTATACCTGAAAGCCAATGTCGCCTGCCAATTATAATTAAATCTGCTTGCCAATTCCGAGCAAATTCACAAATAGTTTCACCAGGGTTGCCAAAGTCTTGTTTGTATTCTGCGTATATACCTGCTGCTGTTGCTTCTGTTGCGTATAAACGCAGCATCTCTAACTTTGGCTGGGAGAATTTATCCAACATTTTTTGGCTGTGTTGTACAGCTTCACTGTCTTTATCTGAATCATAGTAATTTAAAATGTCAGCAGTATCTAGATATCCCTCTTCTTCAGGACATAAAACGTTAAATATCATAAGGTTAGCCTTTGTGAGTTTTGCCAGAGCAAGTGCTTTTTCAAAAACACGCTTGCTAACTTTAGAACAGTCTATTGCCACTAAAATTTTCTGAAACATAAAACAATTCCTTAGCTTTTAGTAAATAAACCTAATTGACGTACTTAAATATGTTGGCGTTGCTGAATTGAGGTATGAATGTCAAAAGTATCCTCTTTAAAACTCCTACTCTCTGCGACTCTGCGTGTTAGCGTTAGCGGGGCGTGGCCCGATAAATTCATCCTTTTACTCAGCAATGCCACATTTTGAATTGCTTAAACAATTGCAATCGAAAAAATTTAAGTTTTTAAGAAATCAAAAAAATATATATTTATTCCATACGCACGATATCTCTCATTCCTAGCCAGTTATAGCGTCGAATCAACCAAGGCAACACTATAATTACAATGAGGAAAATAACAGAAATAGCCATTCCTAAAGGTGTTCCTACGCTTAATGCTCCTCCCATATATGTCAGTAAAAATGTTGAAGGAATCATGCCTAAAAATGTAGCAAGGGCATATTTAGGGAGAGAAAGACCAGCGATTCCCGCAGCATAGCTAATCAAATCAAAAGAAAAGATTGGCAGCATCCGAGTAATAAAAATTAACCAGCTAAGATAAGCCTCTCCTTTATTTTTTGAGAAATAAATGATTTTACCTGTTAAAGCTTTAATTGCCGATCGCCCCAAAGTACGCCCCAAAAAATAAGCAATTAAACCACCTAGAAAACCTCCTATTATGCTGTAAACTCCTGCTATGAATGTCCCCCAAATAGTGCCAGCTATAACTGCGAGTGGCGCACTAGGAATAGGACTAATAACTACAGATAAAGCCAAGATACCAATATAGACAAATGGGCCAAGTAACCCTAAATTTTTTACAGTTTGTCTAAATCCTTCTGGTGTTAATATATTTAACTGGGGATTCAGTAGCCAATAACAGACGGCTAAACATAGGAGCAAAATTCCCAACGCAAAGGCGTTTTGACGATTAAACAGGATTTTGATTCTTTCCTGTCTTTTCACTTACTTAGTTCTCCCTTTTAGGTATTACTTCTCTTAGTGGTGTCTCCCAGACGAGGGAAAAAGGCTGGTGTATTGCTGGCATAGCGATCGTACTCTGCACCAAATTCTGCTCGCACCTCACGTTCTTCTTGGCGTGCTAGTCGTGTATACATCCACACCAGAACCGGGAACATCAACAGCGTCAAGATTGTGGGCCACTGAAGCAGGAATCCGAACATGATGAGGATAAAAGCTACATATTGGGGATGACGAATTGTTGCATAAGGCCCAGAAGTCGCCAGCGTGTGACTGCGCTGGGCTTTGTAAAGGACTTCCCAGGCAGAGCCAAGATAGATGAGTCCACCAAAAATAAACACGTTACTTAAAAGGTGAATTGGGTTTAAGTGGGGATCGCCTTTCCAACCCAGCAATGTCCACCAGAGATGTCCGGCATCATGGGAGAAAATATCCAGTTTGGGAAAGCGAGTTTGTAGCCAACCTGATAGTAAGTAAAGGGTCAATGGAAACCCATACATTTCCGTAAATAACGCGACAATAAAAGCTGAGAAAGCACCAAATGAACGCCAATCACGAGGACTTTTTGGCTTTGTGAAGCTGAAGGCAAAAATGATAAATATCAGTGAATTGATAATTACTAAAGACCAAAGACCATAAGCAGGGATATCTTTCATAATTCATTTTCCTTTCTTGTGGTGAAGTATTAGTTATTTTGTGCTAATTGCCTTTATTGAGATTGGTTATTGCTTCCACCGCCTCCCCCATGTCCGCCATGTCCACCGTGCATAAATAAGTGCATAATTATACAAAGTCCCAGAAGTAAGAATAGTGGTGGAAGGCCAAGTATATGGGCCCAATGTTCTGCTATGAGAAAGAAGGCAATAATGGCGAGAAAGACAAACAATACGATTTTGACAACTGATATTCTTGTGCTGGATTGATGATTGTGTTGGTGAGCCATGTTTTCTTAATTTGTAGTAATTGAAATTCTCTAATTGTCTATCTCTACAGCGAAATCAGCTTTTTAGCTGGCGGCAACATTAAGGGTGAATTATTTGTTACTGGCTTTCTTCTAAAAAACGTAAGTGAGATAGGAAGGGACATCAAAATAAAGACCAGTGGTAGGGTGTAAAGAAAGGTAGAAACTAGAGGTGAGCGAGAAACAGCTACCAGTAAAAAAGCACTAACAGTGAAGATAATAAATAGTGCCTGGTTTACAGACAGGTTATTAAGCTAGAAGGAATAATGTTTGTGTTGATGAATCATAAAAACCTCCTTTTATAGAACTATGTGCTAGATAACTTAAATCCTTTCAATAAGGATGAATTAACAATCACTGACAAGGAACTCAAAGCCATCGCAGCTGCGGCAATAATTGGGTTGAGGAAACCGAAGGCAGCAATAGGAATACCAATGGTGTTGTAAATAAACGCCCAGAATAGATTTTGTTTAATTTTGAGCATCGTGGCCCGAGATAGGCGAATCGAGGTAACAACATCCCGCACATCGTTTTTCACCAGAATGATGCCGCCTGTTTCCTTGGCAACATCTGCACCAGAACCAATAGCAATCCCAATGTCAGCAGTTGCGAGGGCTGGCGCATCATTAACACCGTCTCCCACCATTGCCACAACTTCGCCGCGTCGTTGAATATCTTTGACAACTTGGGCTTTATCACCGGGTAATACCTCAGCAATTACCTTATCGATTCCTAGTTGACGGGCGATCGCTTCCGCAGTACGCTGGTTGTCTCCGGTGAGCATCACGACTTTAACTTTTTCCCGCCGCAAAGCAGCGATCGCTTCCTTGGCTTCAGGTTTGATGGTGTCGGCTACTGCCACAATCCCCATTAGCAGACCATTACAACCAACCAGCATGGCTGTTTTACCGTCAGATTCCAAACGAGTCAGTATCTCTTCTGTTGCAGGATTAATTTGATAGCCTTGCTCGCGGAACAAGCGGCGATTACCAAGCAAAATCCTATCTCGATTAATTTCTCCCCGAATCCCATGTCCGGGAATAGCTTCAAAATTATTCACTTTGGGAATATCTAGCATCTGATGTCTGGCTGCTCGCACAATTGCTTCACCCAAAGGATGTTCTGAACCCGCTTCTACAGCCGCCGCCAACCGGAGAATTTCATCGTTTGGGCGTTCTGCCAAAGCTACAATATCCGTTACACTAGGCTCACCACGAGTCAAGGTGCCAGTTTTGTCAAAAATGACAGTCGAGAGCTTTTCTGCCCTTTCTAAAATTTCCCCACCCCGAATTAAAATCCCGGCTTCTGCTCCCTTACCCACACCAACCATCAACGCGGCGGGAGTAGCAATACCCAAAGCACAGGGACAAGAAATAATTAACACAGCAATGAATGCAAGTAAAGCTTGGGGAAAGTTCCCGACAAGTAACCAACCGAGAAATGCCAGTACCGCAATTCCCACCACCGCAGGGACAAAATAGCCCGTGACTTTATCTGCCAACCGTTGGACTTGCGCCGTACTTGCCTGAGCTTCCTCCACAACTTTGATGATTTGAGCCAGAGCAGTTTCAGAGCCGACACGAGTTGCTTGGAAGTTGAATGCTCCTGTTCTGTTCAATGTACCACCAATCACAGTCGCTCCAGCTTGCTTCTCTACAGGTAGTGACTCCCCTGTCAGCATTGACTCATCTACAGATGAAGATCCATCCAGCACAATTCCATCTGTTGGTACTTTTTCTCCCGGACGGACAATAATGGTTTCGCCTACCATTACTTGCTCTGCCGGAATATCCATCTCCATGCCGTCTCGGATGACTCTAGCGGTGGCAGGTTTTAAATCTAGGAGTTTACGTACTGCTGCCGATGAGTTCTTTTTGATAATTTCTTCCATATACTTGCCTAGTAAAACAAAGGCAATGACGACGGCAGAAACTTCAAAATAAACATCTCGCTCCTCGACTCCGACAGGTAGAGCATTAGGAAAGAAAATCACTGCCACACTATAGAAATAGGCAACGCTGGTTCCTAGAGCAATCAGGAAATCCATGTTTACATTGCGGCTTTTGATGGCATTCCACGCTCCCACGTAAAATGACCAGCCACCAATGAACTGTACAGGGGTAGCCAGGATAAAAAGCCAGACTCCCCAGGTGAACCAGGGTAGAGCAGAAATCGGCACCCAGCTTAAGATACTTACACCTGCTGCCAGTCCCAAAAATGCAGCCGCTCGCAGAATTGCTAAAAGCAGTACCCCCGTCATCGCAATGGTGACGCGAGTCCGCATAGATTTGAGTTCCTTCTCAGGATCTAAAAATGTGTTTAAGCAAGTTTGGCTACAAAAATAGTAAGTGCGTCCACTTCGTTCTGTCTTCAAGGATGTGGCTTTAGGTACTGTCATGCCACAAATAGGATCTTTTGCCATCCCACCTTGGGGTACAATGCTTGCGTGTCTATGTCCGTGATGCTCGTGAGTTCTGGTCATTTTTGAATGAACTCCTTCATCCTGCTAGTTGTGATTCAAAAGTATGCAGGCAAGTCTGGCTGCAAAAATAGTAAGTTTGTCCGTCTCGCTCGGACTTCAAGGCTGTAGCATTTTTGACAGTGATGCTACATATTGGGTCTACAGCAGTCTTTTCACTATCTTGTTGACGTTTGTGATTTGGTGGTCTTCAATTAGTGGTGGCTTGTACCCACCACTAATTGTCTTTAATTTTGAATTGGAGCGAAGCGACTTGACCTCCTTGAGAGCAGATGTCAATCGTGTCAGGTCAAAATCTCTCCGGAATTCAACTTGCTTCGGGGTTGGATTTATACCAAGCCTGATACCATTGCTGCATCTGGTTAATTTCAGCCGTTTGAGTTTTAATGATGGACTGAGCTAAGTTACGAATTTCTGGTTTGGTAGCTTTTTTAATAGCCATCTGCGACATCATGACAGCCATGCGATGATGAGAAATCATCTGACGGATAAATTCTTTATCGAAATCTGGTGTATTTTTCAATGCTGCCAAATCTACATTCATACCCATCATGTTGCAGTTCATCGGCATTTTCATCATGCCTGGGTTCATCTGTTGGCACATACGCTGATGCATTGCCATCATTTCTTGACGAGTCATGGCTGTTACAGGTACTTCTTTCCCGTACCATGCCTTGTACCAAGATTTCATTTGCTGAATTTCGCGGTTTTGTTCTTGTTTAATAGCTTGAGCTAGCTTTTTAATTTCTGGGTGTTGAGCGCGACTTAATGCGATATCAGCTATTTCTATTGCTTGAGTGTGATGAGGAACCATCATCTCAATGAAATGTTGATCCATCTGAGTCATCATCCCTCTTTGGGGAGGAGGAGTAGTTTCTGTAGATAGGTGATGAGTATTGTGTTCTGAGTTGGAAACCTGAGCTTGTGCGTTATTTAAAATTACTAATCCAGTGAGCGTACTACTGGTTAAGATACCAACCAAGCCATAAAACAATGTTTTTGTCTTCATAACCCCACCTCATTTTAGGAGTTAAACACAACTTATATTTATGAAATTATCGAGAGATTGTGAGGAACTTGTGAGATAAAAAATCTTCGATTAACTCAATGAAATTGTGCAAATAGAAAGCGGTAATCAAGGTTTTTTAAAGCTTTACTTTCTTGAAATAATTAAGCTAATTTTCTTTCCAACCACTTAGTTAGATATTTCTATCTTCCATAAAACCCTATACTTTAAGCTTTTCACCTAGAGATGAAAAGAGGATGAAATATTTTTTATGTACACCTTTCTTTACAAATCAAGGCGATAGTAAAGGACTGCTTTCAGTAGATCATATCTTCGTTAGTGTCGTAATAGATGCGATGGTCTCCGAATCTACCGTGGGCGATCGCGCTTTTTGGCATTTGTGTAACATGCATGCCTACTTAATGAAGGGATTGTTCCACATCGACTGCTAGCAATTGGTCATGAGTTGCTTTACCAGTCAACACCAATACCCCGTTGATGGCGATTGCTTGCATTGACTGAACTCCATACTGTTCAACTTTCGCTAGATAAGTCTGCTGCTCCTAAACTGAACACAAGTCATCAACTAATACTTCACAATTTGAGCCAGCTAGTTCTTACGCTGTGCAAACTGTATCCTCACAAAGAGGGCAATTAGCTATAAATATCTGAATTTGACATTTATTTTGCCATAATGTTGACCAATAATTACCTTACTAGTATTTTCAATCCTCCACCTACCAGGAGAGTCAAGTCTAAACAATGCAATATTAATAATTTGTAATAAATTTAATTTTTTCTTCTGACAGCAAGGAAATGAAGAAGTTACTGTTAGAAAAAATGCAGCAACCGCATAAATTGACTTTTTCATAACTAACTCTGGCAAGATGATATAGGGTAGGCAAAATCCACTATCCCACCCTACAGCTACCGATTAATTTGGTTGACAGCAAGCCACACCTAAAATTAACAGCAGTTACTCACCTTAGCCACCGTAAGTCTGAATCCGAGCTAAACCAAGTGGAATTTCTTCTTTCATATCAATCTTTTTGACAGATACGGGATAATGCCAAGTTCCCTCATAATCTGGAGTATTAACTCCTTTCATACGAATTGATATAGTTGTACCAGGAGCTACTGGTTCGGAAAAAGCTACAGTAGCTTTTTTGTTGTTAATAGAAACCGTTGTAGGAATTTTTTGACCTAATTTGTTTTGGACTTCAATTCCTTTATCAATACTTATTCCTTCTGGTAAATCAATCGCCAATTCTGAAAGTGCTTTACCTTGGACATGAACATCAAATTTATGAGTAGCATCTGGGATACGGGCAACATTAGGAACAGCAGCACTGTTACCTAGATGAGAAATATTAGCATCATTTGGATTTTTAGCCCAAGCAGTAGAAACTGAAGATGCAAAAACTAAGGTAAAAGCAGCTGCGTAAATCGGCTTTTTCATCGATATTCTCCTTATTTAGTTAATCAATGAACTATCTCTATAGGAATCCAAAGTCTTGCTATGTATACTGAGAAGCCAAACCTTATTTGACAGGCTTTCAGTCAGGTTGACTTTTCAACAATCAAATGGGATTTCTATATATTTATAATTATGAAAGCTATTGATGAAATCAAGATGAAATATTGTTATGTCAAGAGAAATTTAAAATGTAGTTACTAAACGTAATTACTCAAAATTATTTCTGATTTAACTATTAAATATCTAAATTTAAAAGCTACTTAAAATTCTCCTGATAGTTAACTGATTTTTGAGTTAACTATCAGGAGTTTTATTTGGATAGCGAAGATTTTAAGGACTAATACGAAATCTAGCTACACCTATAGGTATTTTTGCATCACTACCAATGAAATTAGCAGATAAATAATAAACAGGGCCATTACCAAGAAATGGTTGTTTGACATTCTTAATGTCAATCTCTAGCTTACTGTTAGGAGCAACTGGTTCAGCAAAAGCTAGTAGTATAGTCTTACCATTCAAAGAAACATTAGCGTTAATTTTCTGACCATTCTCTTTGTTTACAACAACATCATTAATATCATTGCTCCACCTTACAGTACTTGGAACTTCAATATTTAACTGCGAAACATCTTTACTATTTTTAGGAACGTGTACTCGCAAAGTATGTCTAACAACCGCCCAGCGAGTCGGAGGAAATTGATAGTTACCCTCAACATGAGGAAGACTATCATTTTCTTCATTGGCACTTGCATAGTTGGCAGAAATTAAAAATGCAGCAGCTAGAGTAGATATAGCAATGTAAGCTAGCATTTTTTTCATATTTACTCCTAATTTAATCAGTAACATCAGCAAATATTCAGATTCGTGTTTAGTAAGCCGTTATCAACTAATACATAACAACTATGTAAAGACAGAATTATCTATCTCCTACATTCACACAAGAATTAAGAGAAGTTAAAAGCCTTCTCATTAACTCGTTTACTGTTTTAAGTCAGAAAGGTCTACTACCTTTATTGATCAAGTTTGGCAGGTCTTAATGAAATCTGGATGAAATTTTTGATTAACATAAAAATCTAAATATTAAAATGTAGGGAATTTAGCTAAACCAATAGGAATCTCTACCTCACTGCCAACAACTTTCACTGAAAAGCGGTATACAGAATCCGGGCCTGTAAATGGTTGTTGAACTTTATTAAAATTAACTAAGAGCTTAGTGTTAGAAATAACCTTTTCAGGGAACTCTATAATAATTTGTCTGCCATTGGCGGAAATATTAGTATTAATTTTCTGCTCATTCACATCCAAGACATCAATATCATTACTCACTGCTACAGTAGATGGAGTTTCAATAATAAGTTGAGAAAGAGCGTTGTTATTTTTGGGGATATTTAACCGAAAAGTATGTTTTACAAAACGCCAGCTATTAGTAGGATATTGCAAATTATTATCAACATTAGTCTCCTTAGCATTTGCCTTGGTCATGCAAATGAAAGCTATAGTGCCAAGAGCAAATACTGTACCTGTGTAAATCCATATTTTCTTCATCTTGAATTGTGAAAAAACCATTATGTAAAATAAGTTACAATTTTTTACTAGATAGACCTTTATATAATAAGTTTGACAGGTCAGGATGAAATTAGGGTGAAATTTTGACTGGTTCAAAAAATAATTTGTTGATGTTGTGTTAGGTAGCCAGTCCGGAAGTAAAACTTTGATGGAGTAACGAAAAATTCAATAATTTAAATCTGAAAATAACTACAACATTAGGTTGAAAAGATGAAATCAACCACGACAATATTTACTATTCCTGGCGATTGCCCAGTATTTCATAATCAGGTAAATTACCAAAAGCAGTAGAATTATTCATTCATTAGAGCAGCAGTAGCCAACTATCTCTACCCCTAGTACAAGCAAGACTAAAGCATCATAGAGTTTAGTAATCCCAACTCAATAAATTTCCGAGAGGTGTGAATTCAACCAAAAACCGTAAAGAGTACAGTAAAAGCTGCTAGGAAATGATTGTTTTTTTAAAATTGCTTGTAAGTGATTTAGTTCTTAAAACTAAAACGACCGTTTACTTTTTTGCCGTCAACATCCACAAGCATTTTCACTTGATATTCACCAGAAGCTTTTTCTGGTAGCAAAACAGTATAGTGTTTACCTTCTTTATCGTATGTAAGATTTAAAGTTTTCTGACTGCCATCAGGTATCTGAACTTGAGCTGTTACTTTGGCGTTAGGTATTGCTTCATGATTATCGCCTTTCTGCACGTAGAAATCCATGTGCGTTCCGTTATCTTCTTTCTCTGGTACAAACTCTAAATGATAAGCACCTGACTCAACAACTTGACCGCCGCGATTAGCTTCAGTATGACCAGATGACTCAGTTTTGGCAACGGTTTCTGATTTAGTTGTGGGTTCTGTTTTAGCTGTGGTTTCAGAGGTTGGTGCTGATGAATTACCATTAGATTCAGATGCTTGATTACCACAAGCTCCTAAAAATAATAGTCCTATACTTGCTAAAATAACAAAGCCTAATTTGAGTGATTGCATTGATTTACTCCTCATCTGGATTAGTTAAAAATTGAAACAAACTTGGGTAGACCTAGTTCTTGCACCTATTTTTGAAAATCCTTTTTCCAGCTACCCTCTTTGATATTTGATAATCTTCATTAACCGATGCAAGATAGAAAACAAATAAAAACTTAAACTTTTATACAACTGAACCTTGAGTAACTTCAAGATTTTGTACTGGTGCAGTAGTTTTTGGAACCAAAAACTTCCCGAATTGGGAATACAAAGCGGGCAAAACTAACAATGTCAAACAAAACTTGATATTGCCGCTCATCGCCACCGTAGAGAAATACGTTACTCACGCCAGGAACAGCCAGCAAGCGATTTCTCACATCCCAATTGACAATGCGCCACATTTCCATCATGTCAGTGCTTTCAGCATCAAAAGCGTATTTGACAGCCCATCCCAAGGGTGAGTTGACAGGCAGAATTTCTGGTTGTCCTACGCCTTGCGGTAGTTTTGCCCCTTGTAATCGCTCTGTCACCAGTTGACGCGCACGGTAAATGTCAGTGTCCCAACTAAAAACAGCTTTAATAGCAGAAATCCCAATGGCAGATGAAGACCGCAGCGATACCAATCCAGGCGTTCCGTTAACCGCGCTCTCAATCGGACGAGTGACCAAAGACTCGATTTCTTCTGGTGCTAAACCAGAAGCTTCGACTTGAACTTCCACTTGCGGGGGAGCAAAGGCAGGAAATACATCTAGCGGCATTCGCGTGAGGACGTGAAATCCCCACAGACTAATTAATTACGAACCCGATTCGTAAGGAAACCGGGTTTATTAACATTTATATCATTACCCTAAACAAATTACTAACGCTGAACTTGCTGAATCAGGGCTTGTGTTTGTTGATAAGCTTGGGTATCGCCTTGTTTAAGAAACAATTTTGCAGCTTGCTGAAGGTCTGTAACAGCACTCTTACTGTCTCCTAAAGCATATTGTGCCAGTCCTCGGTTGCCATAGGCATCAGCTAGATTGGGATTGATTTGTAGTGCTTGATTAAAATCTGCGATCGCTTGCTGATGATTTCCCTGTCTAAAATGGGCTAGTCCTAGATTGTAATAACCATCTTGTGAGTTTGGATCAATTTTCACTGTCTGATTAAAGTCGGCAATGGCTTTCTGAAAATCTCCTAGTTCTACATAAGAAATTCCCCGACCATTATAAGCATCTGTATGCTTGGGATTTAACCGCAGCGCTAGGTTAAAGTCAGAAATGGCTGCACTGAAATCTCTCAATTGAGATTTAGCTAAACCACGAAGGCAAAAACCTTCATAAAACCGTGGATTCATCTGTACTACAGAGTTAAAATCTGCGATCGCACCATTGAAGTTGCCTTGCTCAAGCTTTTGCACTCCTTGGTTATAGTACTCTTGGAAGTTCGTCGCCTTCAAAGGTATTTGTGCTTCTCTCGCAGAAACAGCAGCAGGCATTACACCCAGTAGACTTGTTATTCCCAGGATGGCTATTGTTCGCTTGATATATTTCATGGCTTTACCCCTTCATTCTTGCAGCATGACATTGGATTGCCACGGATCTGTTCCTTTATTTTAACTGGGAACTTGTAATAGCCATCCCCAAAGACTTTGTAATAGCAACCAAGCATTTAAGCCAACGATGACAATAGCAACTAACCAAGCTAAAGATTTTAACCACAAGGGATTGACAAACTCACCCATCAAGCGGCGATTACTAGTAAATATCACCAATGGAATCACTGCAAACGGTAACTGTAAACTGAGGATGACTTGACTGAGAACTATGAGGCTGCTTGTACTATTTTCACCAAACAGAATGATTGTAATTAACGCTGGAATGATGGCAAGCAGACGGGTTATTAAACGGCGTAACCACGACGGAAGGCGAAATTGCAAAAAGCCTTCCATAACAATTTGTCCTGCTAAAGTCGCAGTCAGGGTTGAACTTTGCCCAGAAGCAAGTAATGCAATGCCAAAAATCGCACTAGCAGCACTGACTCCTAATAGTGGTGAAAGCAATTTATAAGCATCTTGAATTTCTGCGACATTCTGATTGCCTGAAAAATGAAATGTTGCGGCAGACACAATTAAAATTGCTGAGTTAATGAATAGTGCTAATGACAAAGCAAAAGTTGAATCAATTGTGCCAAACTTAATTGCTTCCCATCTTTTTTCAGTAGTAGGTTGCCAATCACGGGTTTGCACAATAGAGGAGTGTAAATATAAGTTGTGAGGCATCACTGTTGCCCCTAAAATACCAATAGCGATGTAGAGCATTTCTGGATTCTGTAAAATTTCCTTCTTGGGCAGATATCCCAACAAAATCCCCCCCATATCAGGTCGAGAAAACAGAATTTCCGCTGTAAAACAGATACCTACGGTTGCTACCAGCATTATTACTAAGGCTTCTGTATAACGAAAGCCTTTATGTTGCAGGAATAGCAATACCAGGACATCCAGCGCAGTGATACACACACCCCATATCAAGGGAATACCGAATAAAAGTTGTAGGGCGATCGCACTTCCCAGTAGTTCCGCTAAGTCACAAGCAGCGATTGCAATCTCACACAGTACCCACAAACAAAAGCTTACCTTTGGGCTGAAATAGTCTCGACAAGCCTGCGCTAAATCTCGCCCTGTAGCAACTCCCAAACGCACACATAGAGATTGGAGTAATATCGCCATCAGGTTGGACAGCAGGATTACTGTTAACAACGTGTACCCGAACTTTGACCCTCCAGCAATGTCTGTTGCCCAGTTGCCAGGGTCCATGTATCCGACTGAAACCAAATACCCTGGCCCTGCATAAGCCAGCATCTTGCGCCAAAAGTTGTTGCTGTTGGGGACTCTAATACTGCGGTGAACCTCTGGTAAGCTAGGTCTGTTTTCTGGGGGAGTCATTTACTTTGCTATGAAATCTTCTCATATTCTTTTCATAATCTCAGAAAATGTAGAATAAACATCAACCTTTAGGCAAGTAGGGATATTGTTGTGACTTCAGCCATAAGTTGTCAAAATCGGACAACTTATGCCTTGGATTGAACTCGGACAACTTATGGGTTCTTGGCAATTTATGCTTGGATTTTCGGGTCTAAAGTAGAGGTAAACGGCTGAATGTCTAGCCAGCTTAAACCCTCGACAGGAGATAGACCAAGCTTGTAACACCATCTCAAAAACTTGTATAAAGTAGGCAATCGTCGTTCACGGACAACTTGAGTTTTCTGTGTGAGGGAATTCGTGAGGAGTGAGGGAGTAGAGACAAATTATACCTTATGTCCATCTCATATTGTGCTTAAAGTTACATTGCTGTTATCCTGAAAGCATAAGATGAGCAACTTGCTCACGTTATTCTTTCAGTGACATGAACACAGTTTGATATGTAACTAAAATTTGAACAGCTTACTTATGCTGAGTCAACGCAGCAATAAACACTTTTATAACTCAGTACACTAAGTTTCCACTACCACGTAACAGACGCAAAGAATTTAGACAGTACGGACAGTCGCAACTAAATAAACGAATCGCAGCATCACTTTCTTCATCTGTGAAGTTTAGTACAGCAACCTTGCTATCAGATGGCTGCGCTGAGATAACTGCCGATGCAGGTACAGGGGGTGCGCCTAGCTTTCTTTCTGAATCCCGAATACATACAAAAGAGGTGTTACCGTGAGGATGAGTTATGCAGGTACGACCATCATTTGTATGAACTAATCGTTGAGTCATCGTAGCTGCGGCGTAGGCAGGGTGAACTACTGTCAGCGTAGACATTAGGGAAGTAAAAATTGTAGAACTGGAAAGCAAAGTAAGTAGAAATTTTTTGTTCATTGATTTACTCAAAAAGTATATTTGAATGCTCATAATAACTGCTATCTTTCTATATTTCCAATAGGTTTGTATTAAAGATACTAGGTTAAAAAAATATATTAAGAATAAAATCAAATATATTCAAACTTAATTGAATAAAAAATAAGCTATAGACAAATAGCATTGCACATTCTTTTGAAGAAGTTATTACAAAGTTATGACGAAAGTATGACTAAACTAAATATTCTGCACGAGAACATAGATAAATGAATGATAGAGCGTATGAGATTCTTTATCTGGAGGCTGTCATGATAATTATCATGATAATCAAATATTAGAGTGGTATTACTGGATTAAGAAGATTGCTGTTAGTTTGGCAACAAGCAACCCTATACAATTGAACAAATTGAGCGATCGCCTACCGTGGGCGGTTCGTCATTGCACCTTGTTTTCGCTTCTTAGTAGCCCTAAATAGATAAGAGAAAAGCAATTAAGAATATTCAGTCATGTCCAAGTTATAATCTTTATTTGATAGATGTTTCGTCGGCTTTCAAAATCACTTTTAGAAATTTTACAGAAGCAAACTAATCAATACATTTTATACACTCTTGTCAAACAGAAAGTTTATGGTATATCTTTACTTGCAATCGAGCAGCAAAATGCTTTTGATTAATGAATCACCCAAATTAGTTTTCAGAGGTCAAAAATGACTAATTTTTCTTCTACTTCAGTGTTGCGGAAGACCGCAGGTCTTACTTTGTCTAAACCGGTACAAGTAACACTTTATATGCTGCTATCTTCTTTGGTTATCTGGACTGTTTTGTTCTCTACCTATCCTGCGGCTCATAACACGGCACATTCAGCGCGTCACCACACTTTAGGTGTTGCGTGTCATTAAATTATCATAATCTCAAGATTTTTCGGATATATGAGATTTTGCTAAAACACTCGATACAATAACGCCACGAGGATGGCGCGAAATCTGCGCCATTTTTTGAGATAGAAGTAATTTCAAGTTTTGTAAAGTAAAGATACTTTGTCTTTCATCTCTGCATTATTTTGCTTTGATTTCATACCATCTCTAATTTATTGTCAATATTTTTACTGGAATTCTTCACTCTGTAGTGAATAGAAGCTGATAAGGTAACTTTTGCTGACAACTATCAAATATTAACCGAAGATACATAGTTTACGTAAGGTTTTATGAAAAAATATCGACTGTTTGGGGCGATCAGTGCTGTTTGTGTTGCGTTGTCAATTCTTTATTCCTTTGTAGGAGTTTCCCAAACTCCTATACCCAGAGTACAACTCTCTACTAACCCACCTTTAGAACAGATTCATCCCTTTGAAGCAGGAACAGATAAACCACAATCTCCCGTTACACTAACGCTACAAGCTCTTGATGCTATAGGTAAACCCTTAGAAAATACCAAAATTAGCTTACAAATTCTGACACCACCACCTAATCCTTGGTTGACTACAGATTTCCCCATTGTCGAGGGAACAAAATTACTACAAATGGATGCGGCTGCACCTGATGGTAAGTTAGAAATTCAGCAGATGTTACCTATCCGTGGGAACTACCAACTGCGGGTAAATGTGTCACCCTTAGTAGCAAATGCTTTTACCCCCTATGAACAAACCTTGAATTTGAATATCCAAGAAAATCCAGTTAAATACAAATATTTTGCTGTTTTTGCAGCTATCTTACTATCAGTTGGATTATTAGGTGGTTGGGTTATCGGCGGACAAGAAGAACTACGACAAGGAGAAATTGCGCCGCAATCTGTGCGTCTTTTGTTAAGTGCATTGACAGTGGTGGCTATAGTAACTTTATTGTTTATTAACATTAGTGCAGAAGTTGCAGAGGCTCACGGTAGTGGACACTCAAGCGGTAAAGAAGAAATCGCACCATCAGTCCAAAAATCTCAAGGGTTGGAAGTCCGTGTTGAGGGAAATAAAAGCGCAACGGTAGGAAAACTTGCTAATTTGATAGTAAATGTTAAAGATGCTGCCACAAGACAACCCATCAAGGATGTAGTGTTGCAGGTGAAGGCGATCGCCTTAGAAGATAATTTAACAGTCTTTGCCTACAAGGGAGTTACTGACCAAGAAGGTAAGTTAACGTGGCAAGAGCAATTTTTTGATGGCGCACCTCACAAAGTTGAGGTCGAAGCAACTCCTAGCCCTGGATCTAAGCGTCAATTTCCACTGGTGAAAGTCGCACAAGAAGTTGAAGTTGAAGGAATTGCACCGCCAATGTACATCCGGTTGATTGGTTTATTCTACTTTACTGCTATTGTCGGCATTGGTATGGCGATGGGATTGCTAATACAGCACCGACGAAAACCACAAGCTGGGGCAAATTAAAAGCATCAAGGCTTAACACTACGCCGTATCAATATTCCTAAAATGCCTAGTCCTAAGAATACAGCACTAGCGATCGCCGGGATATTCCACTCTTGTTTAGTCGTTGAGCAGCGTATTCAATTCTCATCTGTTGATGAACAGACAAGTTGCTTTCGTTCTCCTGTCAAGGGTAAGTGAAGGATGAAAGTGCTACCCTTACCAACTTGGCTTTGCAACTGTATACTAC